>DASUGE010000106.1:0-3472 GCA_036274215.1 Polyangiaceae bacterium
GAAGCTCGCGCCGGCGCGCGACGGGGGAGCGGTCGGCGGTGGCGCGCCTTCGCGAGCGGCTGGAACGACGGGCGGGAGCGGCGCGCTCTCGCTCGGAGCGGACGTCGCGGCAGGGAGCAAGAGGCCGCGCGCGCGCAGCGATTCGGCCACGCGCAGCGCGAGCACGTGGCCGCTCGAGGGCTCGCCCCGCGCCGTGAAGTCTTCGACGATCGCGCCCTCGTCGCGCTTGACCCAGAGCCTCACGCTTTCGCTCGCTGCGTCGACGCGAACGCCGGCTGACGCGCGCTCGCGCGCGGCGATCGTCTCGAGCGGCTCTCGCTCGGAGCGCGGATCCGGTCGGATCTCGAGCACGCGCCAGCCGCCGTCCGTGAGATCGGCGCGCAGGCGCACCATCGTGTCCTCGTCGCCCGGCGTGCGCAGGAGGAGGATGAGGTGCGGCTCGAGCGGTTCGCCCGCGAAAGCCGGCGTCACCCCGCTGCAGACGAAAAGCAGCGAGCTTGCTCTAAGGAGCCTTTTCCAAGCGAGAAGCAAGCGCAGCATGCGGACCCGTCGGATAGTCGCGCAAGTAGCGTCGAGCTGCATCCGCCGCGCGCGCCGAATCGCCGGCTCGCTCGTAGGCTTCCATCAGGCGGCCCAGGGCTTCGCGCGCCATCGGCCCGCTCGGTCGCTCTCCGAGGTAGGTGCGGAACCAGTCCGCGGCCGCGCCGGGTGCGCCCAATTCGTCGAATTCCAGGCGACCGAGCACGAACGCCGCCGTCGCCGCATCCGCCCCCCCGCCGAATCGCTGACGGACGAGGAGCAGCGCGTGCTTGGCCTGCCGCGTGGCTCGGGCGTGGCGGGCCGCATCAGCCAAGAGCAAGAGCTCTTCCGACGTGGAGCGCTGGCAGGCTGCCTCGAAGCCGTCCTGGTCGGCGGCCGCGTAGGCTTCCTTGTATTTGCCGCTGCGAGCGAGCGCCAGCCACGGCGCCGGAGTTGCTTTGCCGGCGCTCGCCGCGGGTCGTACGGCCTTGCTCGGCTCGAGCGGGAGCGGCGCGGGCGGCGGCACGCTTTCCGAGGCGACGGCGGCCGGCGGCAGCGCGCTGGCGGAGCCCGCGGCCCCAGGCTCGACATCGCGATAGCTCACCTCGAGCTGGTTCTGCCGGCACGAGGCTCGCACGCGTTGCCCGACGGCCAGCTTGCGTCCCTTTCCGAAGACGCAGCCGGTGAGCTCCACTTGCCCTTCGTCCATCGAGACCTCGAACCGATCGGACTCCGGCTCGTAGCTCACGAGGAAGCGCGTCCCCGTGACCTTCACGCCGAACGGCCCGGCATCGATGTGCCAGGTGCCGGGGCCACCCGGGATGACGTGCACGAGCAGGGCACCGCTCGCGAGCTCGACGCGCGGGCTCGAGGGCTCGAGCCCGACGACGCGCGCCCGGGCACGAGCCTTGAGCTCGAAGCGCGAGCCGTCAGAAAAGTCGAGCGGAAGCGGCGCCGCATCCGGCGCGCCGAGCCAAGCGCCCACGAGCGGAGCGCGCGCCGAGCTTCCGATGGTCACCGCGAGCTCCGGTGGCGCCGTGACCCCGCGCAACAGCAACGTCGCTGCCGCGGCAACGGCCGCAGCGACAGGCACCCAGAGCCAGACGCGGCGCTTCGCGCCTGGAGCAAAGCGCTGGAAACGGCCCGCCATACGCTGCGCCGTTTCGCGGCGCGAGAGCAGGACGTCCTCTTCGTCCGCGACCTGCCTGAGCAGCATGTCGAGCTTGCTCATGGCGGGACCTCCTCCTCCGCGACCCAGGGCGCGAGCACCTCGTGCTTGCGAGCCAGGCGTACGAACCGTTCGCGCGCGCGCAGAATGCGGCGCTTGGCCGTGGCCAAAGACACGTCTGTCGCTTCGGCGACGGCGGTGAGCTCCATCCCGTCCACGTGGCGCAGCGCGAAAGCGATGCGCTCGTCCACCGGAAGCTCGGCGAGAATGCGGTAGGTGGCGCGCAGGGCGTCGGTGATTTCCGGCGAGCCGGCAGCCGGGCGGTCGGGCAGCTCGCTCGGCGCGACGCTGCGGACGAAGCTCCAGCGCTTGCGCCGCGCGATCAGCTTGCGCGCCTGACGGATCGCGATGCTCACGAGCCAGCTTCTGAGGGCGTCGGGCTCGCGCAGCTGATCGAGCGACGTGAACGCAGCCATGAACACGTCGTGGATCACGTCCTCGAGCTCCGGATCCGGCCCGAGCACCCGGTAGAGGATGCGCTCCACGTCCGGGGTGCAACGGCGCACGATCTCTTCGTGACCGTCGGCGCGACCCGAGCGCACTGCCGCGACCAGCGCCGCGTCTGCGTCGGGCAGCGGGAGCCGAAGAACGCGAGCCTCCCCCGACCGCGGGGGGTCGCTCTCGGCGCTGCGGCGGTTCGGGATCATGGGGCCCACGTCTCGCAGCATGCAGTTCCCCGGCGGGGCGGGCGGCGGCTCACAATTGTCGCGCATCGCGGCCAATGTCCTCAAGGACCCGCAAAATCCAGCGTCAAAAGGTCGCCGTACACCCCCACCCCCACGGCGTCGAACCGCGCGTCGAGGAGGCTCCGGCAATCGGGGCCGTCGGACGAAAGGAGATCGCTCAGCGCCTGGTACCGATCGCCCATGGGATCGGAGAGGCGCAGCCGCTCGATCGATTCACCGGACACGTTGAAGACGTAGCCGGCCGCGCGCATGCGCTCTGCGGGTCCGTCGCCGTCTGGATTCACGTGATCGAAGAAGTCGCGCTCACTCATGTCTCGGGAGTGCAGGCGCGCGGCGCAGCGGAGCGCGGGCTGCATGACGAGCTCGATGACCGTGTCGTGGGGATCGGAGCCGCAGCGCGAGCCCGAGTCGCGCGCAAAGTTCAAGAAACGGAGCAGCTCCTGCTCCGTGTTCGCAGCGGCGTCGTCCCAACTTGCGACCTCGGCGCACGCGCCGGTGCTCGGGACGTCTTCGGGGCTGGCGCCGGGACCGTAGGGGCCGTCCATGAAGCCGTTGCCGCGGCCGCCGAAGTCGTCCTCGGTCGGGCGCCCGCCGTCGAAGCCCTGATAGCCGGCGCCGCCCATGCGCCCTCCGTTGCCCGCGCCGTTCGAGCCCGGCATGCCCCCCGACCCGCTCGTGCCACCGAGAGCGTCGTAGCCACCGAGCGCGTTCGCTCCGCCCACCGCGTCGGAGCCGCCGGATCCACCGACGCCACCGGTGCTCGCCGTGCCGCCGGATCCGCTCGACACCGTGGCGCCTGCCGAGCCAGCGCTGCCCGTGAGCCCGCCGAGGCCTGCCGCGTTGCCTCCGACTTCGAGCGGCTGGTCGTGGACGATGGGCCGCCCGATCCCGTCGCCGCAAGCCGCCAGGCCGCCACTGCACACGACGGCTGCGAGCGCGGCGCGTGCAGGAAAGGACCAGGACGCGCGCAGCACCACCCACCGAGTCTACACCCAAGCTCGCTTGGGTGTGTCGATGCAAGCGGTCTGCGGTTTGGCGT
>DASUGE010000107.1:0-3594 GCA_036274215.1 Polyangiaceae bacterium
GCCTTCTTCTTCGCCTCTTCTTCGGCCTTCTTCTTGGCTTCCTCGGCGGCCTTCTTCGCCTCTTCGGCTTTCTTCTTGGCCTCCTCGGCGGCCTTCGCATCGTCGACGAGCTTCTTCTCGATCGGATTGCCGGAGCAGTCGCAGGTCGCCGTGCACGTCGGCGAGCACTTGATCGGGTTGCCCGAGCAGTCGCACGTCGCCGTACACGTCGGCGAGCACTTCGGGAGCGCGATCGGCTTGCCCTCGCAGTCGCAGGTCGCCGTGCACGTCGGCTGGCATTTCGGCGGCGCGATCGGCCTGCCTTCGCAGTCGCAGGTCGGCGTACACGTGGGCGAGCATTTCGGCGGGACGATCGGCTTGCCCTCGCAATCGCAGGTCGCCGTACACGTCGGCGCGCACTTGATGGGGTTGCCCGCACAATCGCAGGTCGCCGTGCACGTCGGCGAGCACTTGGGCGGCTTGATCGGCTTGCCCTCGCAATCGCACGTGGCCGTGCACGTGGGGGAGCAGGACTTGTCCTTCTCTTTGTCCTTCTTCTCCTTCTCCTTCTCCTTCTTCTCTTTCTCTTTGGCCTTTTCCTTCTCGGCCTTCTCTTTCTCGGCTTTCTCCTTGTCCTTCTTCTCTTTTTCCTTGTCCTTGTCCTTCTTGTCCTTCTCTTTGTCGGACTTCTTGTCTTCCTTCTTGTCGGACTTGGCGTAGGCGTCGTGGCAGGGAGCGGTCGGGAGCGCGAGCCCCAACGCGACGAGCAGGATGGTGAAAGCCCTCATCTCGACCGCCAAGCGTAGTCGGGAACGCTCCCTGCGAGAAGCCCCAGGCTCCAGAGCGCGTCGCGACGAGCTCTAGCCCTGCTCGAGCACCTGACGGATGCGGGCCGCGAGCGCGTCGAGCGAGTACGGTTTCTGGATGAAGTTGATGCCCTCGCTCAGCACGCCGCCGAAAGCGAGCGCGTTTTCCGCGTAGCCCGACATGTAGAGCACCTTCGTCGCGGGCCGAAGCTCGGCGAGACGCCGCGCGAGCTCGCGCCCGCCGAGACGCGGCATCACCACGTCGGTGACGAGCAGGTCGATGGGATCCGGCGCCTGCGCGGCGACCTCGAGCGCTTCGACGCCGTCGCTCGCAGAGAGCACCCGGTAGCCGAGCTTCGTGAGCCAGGAGCGCGCGACCTGCAGGATGACTTGCTCGTCCTCGACGAGCAGCAAGGTTTCCCGGCCTCGGCGCCGGTCGTCGTGGCGCGGCGCAGCAGGAGCAGCCGGTGCCGCCGAGCCGGACGGAGCGAACGGCAAGTAGACCTGGAAGGTCGCGCCCTGACCCGGCTCGCTGCGAACGGCGATCTTCCCGCCGGCCTGAGTCACGATACCGTGGCACATCGCGAGGCCGAGGCCGGTGCCGGCGCCGGGGGGCTTGGTCGTGAAGAACGGCTCGAACAGCCGCGCGCCGACCTCCGGCGCGATCCCCATGCCGGTATCGGCGACCTCGAGCACAGCATAACCCCCTGGGGTTAGCTCGGGGTGTTGCTCGACGGCCGACGCGTCGAGGCGCTCGGCGCGCGTGGTGAGCGTCAAACGCCCGCCGTTCGGCATGGCATCGCGCGCGTTGACGACGAGGTTCATGAGCACGCGCTCGAGGCTGCCGACGTCGACGCGCACGGGCGGCAACGACACGTCGAGCGTGAGCGAAACCTGGATGTGCTCGCCGACCAAGCTGCGCACCATCGGCGCGAGCCGCGTCAGGACGCCGCCGATCTCCACGTCCTCCGGCGTCACGATGCGCTTGCGCGCGAACGCCAAGAGCTGCTGCGTGAGCGCCGCGCCGCGCGCCGTGGCGCCCTGAATACCGTCCAGATACTCGGAGATCTGCGGGCTCGGCCCCTCGTAGCGCGAGAGCTCCACCAGGGATCCGACGGCCGTAAGCAGGTTGTTGAAGTCGTGGGCCACGCCGCCGGCGAGCTGCCCGACGCTTTCCATCTTCTGGGCTTGCGCGAGCTGCTCCTCGAGCCGCGCGCGCGTCCGTTCGGCCTGCTTGCGATAAGTCACGTCGGTGGCGCACAACGTCGCCGCCGCGACCGTACCGTGCTCGATGAGCGGTCCCGCCCGCACCGAAGCGAACATGCGCGCGCCGTCCGGACCCGGCGGCCCCTCCACCTCGTACTCGTCGATGCTACGCGTTTCGAACACGTGCTCGATCGCGCGAGCGACGCGGCTCCGCGCGTCGGGCGGCACGTAGTCGAAGCAACTCGTGCCGACGACCTGGTCCACGGTGTGCGGCGGCAGCACGCGGTTGATGAACAGGATTCGTCCACCGCGGTCGACCGACATGATGATGTCGGGCGCGGTGAACAGGATCGAGCGCAGCTTGGCCTCGGACGCCTGGATCTGGCGCTCGAAGACGCCGCGGCCCGTGAGGTCGCGCACGACGGCCAAGATGGTGTCGTTGCTGAGCAGCTGCGCGAGCACCTCGAGCTGCGTCAGCGTGCCGTCCTTACGCAACATGGACCAGATCTCGAGGTGCGCGGCGCCGCGCGCGACGGACTCGACGGCCGTCTTCACGCGACCGGCGTCGTGAGCCGGCGTCACGTCGGCGATCCGCTTGCCGACGAGCTCGCCTTGCTCGTACCCGAGCAGTCGGTGCCCGCTCTCGTTCACCGCGAGATACACGCCGTCCGTGCTCGCGAAGAAGATCCCGTCGCTCGCCTCTTCGAACAGCAAGCGAGCGAGGTCGTGGGGCAGATCCTGTCTTTCGCCCGACATTTGGCGCGCCCTCGGCAGTGCTGACCCATCCTCGCATGGCACACGCCTTGCTCCAACCGTGAGCAACATGCTTACGTGTGCCGCGATGTGCCAAACTGCTCGTCGACGGCTCGCCGGGCTCGCTCTCGCGCTGGGCGTTTTCCCGGCCTGCGGCGGCGACTCGAAGGACTCGCAGGACGAGCCGGCTGCGGCCAAGGCAGGCGGAGGAGCGGGCCAGGGCGGCGGGCATACAGCACAGGGCGGCGCCGCGGCAACGAGCGGGCGCGCCGGCTCGGGTGGCGGAGCGGGAGCAAGTGGCGGTGCGACTGGCGGAGCGGGAGCGAGCGCGGCCGGAGCGAGTGCTGGTGCGGGAGCGAGCAGTTCGGGCGGTGCGGCCGGCAATGCGGGAGCGGGCGGCGCCGCGGGGGCCTACACGTCGTGTCCACCCAGCATGTCTCATAATGCCCCGTGCAGCGGGTCGTTCGTCTGCGACTACCAAACGACCTGTACCGCGTGCGGGTGCTGTTCGAGCACGCTCGCCTGCCGCGACGGCAAGCTCGCGTTTCTCGGCTCGAGCGACGGGTGCATTCAGCAGTGTGGCTCGGCCGGCGGCGGCATGAGCGGACGCGGCGGGGCGGGAGGAATGAGTGGTGCGGCGAGCAACACCCCGGGGGGTGAAGGCGGAGCCCCGAGCTGACGCTCGTCACGAAGTATTTCCTTTGTCCGCAGGTGTGGCTCGTGCGAAGAGCAGCCGCACAGCATGCGGCGCACTGCACTCTGTCTCCTACTCGCAAGTTGTAGTCAGGTGCCTTCCGCGTCCGCACCGTCCACGCCCGACGTCCCGAAGGGGACTCAGCCGGCGTCCCCC
>DASUGE010000108.1:0-5863 GCA_036274215.1 Polyangiaceae bacterium
CGCACCCACGCGTCGAGCGGCTTCGCTGGGCGCGTCACGCGCGCCCAGTGGGCCAATCTGCAGCGGCGGCCGGCTTCTCGTCGCCCCGCTAGATCTAGATACAGCGTCGCGCAACGTGAGGCTCCGCGGTCTGCTCCTTGCAGGTGGGACGGCATGGCTGATCCAGCTCCCACACCGCCCAAAGACGCACCCGGGTCCACCGCGGCGGGAGCAGTTCCTCCCACGGGAGGCGCGCCGCCCGAAGACGCCGCGCCCGCGGGAGACATGCACGGACAGCAGCGCTCGGCAACCGACGATCTGGTGGACGGGATTGACCTTCTCCTGCGCGCCGCAAGGAAGACGTTGGATAAAGTGGACCCCCGGCTCGAAACGGCGGCGGCCGCCGCGCTCGAACGGCTGCGCGAAATCGACGAAACCGTGACCGCCGAGGCCCGGAAGCGCCTCGGCGCGGACGCTCAGCAGCTCGAGAGCATCGCGAGGGATCTCGGGCGGGACCTGAGCGATGCGGTGCAGCGCGTCGCGAGCCGAGTCGATCAAGCCTTCCGAAAGCCTGCCTGACGCGACCAGCGAAGTCGAGTAGCCTCCCGCGGCCACGAGGCCCCCATGCCGCCCCTGCTCGACCACCGCGAGGATCCGTCGGCCTGGGCGCGCGAGCTCGGCATCTCGCGGGAAGCCGTCGAGCTCTACCTGGCGAGCGACGTCATCGACCTGCACGTCGACGCGTTCATCTGGCAGCGCATCTTGGGGCGCAGCGTCCTCGAGCGGCAGCGAGGGTTGCCTTTTCTTCCCAACGTGGCGCTCGGGCACGCCGATTTACCGCGTCTGCGAGAAGCGGCCATCGGCGGCGCGGCCTGGATCGTCACGACGAATCCCTTCCGCGACCCCGCCGATCGCGTGGCCGCCTTTCTCGCCAATGTCACGCGCCTGCGCGCCGATCTCGAGAGCGCGCCGAACGAGGTCGCGCTCATCACCACGACGGCCGAGTACCGCGCGGCCCGCGACAAGGGCGTCCACGGCGCGTTCATCGGCGTGCAAGGCGGGAGCGCGTTCGACTACGACCTCGGCGCGCTCGACCGGCTCTCGCAGCACGCGATCCTGCTCGTCACGATCATGCACCTCACGCGCTCGGCGCTGGGGGCCCAGAGCTCGCCGTTCACGGGTTTCGACGCGCGCGGCCTCGCCGAGCGCGGGGTCGAGCTCGTGCGCCGCCTCGACGAGCTTCGAATCTTCGTAGACCTCGCGCACGCGAGCCCCGGCACCTTCTGGGATACCGTGCACGCTCATGATCGCTCGCTGCCGCTGCTCGTGAGCCACACGGGTGTTTCCGGCGTGCACCGCCATTGGCGGAACGTCGACGACTCCCAGCTTCGCGCGGTCGCCGCGACGGGCGGCGTCGTCGGCGTCATCTTCCACTCCGCGTATCTCGGCGACCCGCTCTTCGCCGGTCGCCTCGAAACGGTCGTGCGTCACCTCGAGCACGTACGCAAGCTGCTCGGCGACGACTTCCCCGCGCTCGGCAGCGACTGGGACGGCTTCATCGTGACTCCGCGCGACATGCCGACCTGCCTCGAATTGCCGCGCCTCGTCGATTGCATGCTGCGCCGCGGGTGGCCGACGGATGCCGTGCAGAAGGCGCTCGGGGCGAATTTCCTGCGGGCGCTCACGGCGCTTCGTGGGTGAAGCCGGGCGCCGCCACGCGCTCCGTTGCGTCTTCCGTGAGCGGTAAGACGACCTCGAAGGTCGTGCCTTCGCGCGGGCGCGAGCTCACCTCGATGCTGCCGTCCAATTGGGTCACGGCACCGTGGACGGAGGCGAGGCCGAGGCCGGTTCCAGAGCCCGCGGGCTTCGTGGTGAAGAATGGTTCGAACACGTGCTCGAGCACGTCCGCGTCCATCCCCCGCCCGTCGTCGCGCACTCGGAGGACGAGCGCCGGCGCTCGTTGCCGGCCGCGCGATAGCTCGACGCTGACGGTACCGGAGCCCTCGACGGCGTCACGCGCGTTGGTGACGAGGTTCAGGACGATCTGCTCGAGCAGCGCTCGAGCCATGTTGGCGGCGTAGCTCCCTTCCGCGATTTCGAGCTCGAGGCGAACGCCCGCGGGCATCACCCGGCGCAAGAGCTCCACGGTGTTCCGCACGACGTCCGCCACGTCTATGCGGCGGCGAGAGAGCGTCGAGCGCCGCCCGAACGACAAGAGCTGGTGCGTCAGGCGCCCGGCTTGACCGACCGCGCCCCCCATCTCCCGCAGCGAAGCCCGCGTGTCCTCGTCCCAATCCCGGCGGTTGCCGAGGAGATCCAAGTGCGCCTGCATCACTGTCAGCATGTTGTTGAAGTCGTGCGCAACACCGCCCGCGACGCGGCCCAAGGCCTCGATTCGGCTCGTCTCGGCCAGAGCGCGCTGGGCGCCGAGGAGCTGTTCGCGCGCGTGCTCGTAATAGAGAGTGATCATCCCGAGCGCGGCGAGCACCTCGAGCGCCGCGGCGAGCACGAAGCCCCACATCAAGAGCGACGGCTCGCGCGAGGCGAGCGGGGCGTCGAGCACGTGCAGCGCCAGCAAGACCAGCGCACCTCCCGCGAGCCAAGCGCCGACGCGGCGACGCGCGGTCCGCACGATGAGCACCCCCGTCGACGCGAGGCCGGCGCATTGAAAGATCACGAGCGGCACCATGCCCGCCGTGTTCCCGAGGCCGACGCCGACCACGAGCCCGGACACTGCACAGGCGGCGCCGACCGCCCACCAGACGCGCGGTAGCTGCCTTCCCGTGAGGGCGTACGTCCCCGCGAGGAAGCACAGCGTCGAAACGACCCACAGCGGCCCCGCGCTCGCGACGGCGGGTGCTGTCGGCGCCGCCTTTCCGAGTAGAGCGAGAGGGAGGATGCTCCCCGCCCAAGCGAGCCAGCCCGCCGTCCAAAGCCACAACGTGCGGTGCCGTTCACGTCGGGCGACGAGGCCGAGCGTCACCCCATTGACGAACGTCATCACCACCGCGAGTGCGTACCACTGCGGTGCGATCGACATGACTCGAGTATACACACACCGTCCCTGGCGCGGCCGAACCGGACGGCCCCCTTCGGTGCGAGCCGCTATCGCGAGATCGAGCGCGGTTTCTCTCGTGCCAAGCGCTTTCGCCCCGCCGTCTTGGCCTCGCCAGCTCGCGCGCGCATGCCCGCGAGCGAGAACGCCACGACGTGCTTCGCGAAGCGCTCGCGGTCGGCGTGGGTCTTGAGCTCCAACAGGCCGAACGACGGGGCCGCGAGCGGCATCAAGCACTGCGCGTGAATCGAAAGCACGCACTCGCCGACGAGCGCGGGCTTCGCGGCGGCGCCGAGCACCTCCTTCACGATTTCGCCGAGAAACTTCCAGCGCGGGGCGAGCACTTCGGCGACGAGGCGTTCTTGCATGCCGTTCGGCTCCGAAAGCTCGCGCCGAAAGAGCTCGCGGATCTGCTTCGCGACGCGCGCGATCTCCGGATTTTCGACGAGCACGAGGTAGCTCTGGGCGTAGTGAAGGAGCCTCTCTTCGGGCGAGGCACCCTGCGCCACGTTGCGTGACCCTCTGTCGAACTCCTTCACCGCGGTGAGCGCCCGTTCGACGACTTCGCGGTAGAGCCCATGCTTGTCGCCGAAGTGGTAGTTGACCGCGGCGACGTTCGCCGACGCCTCCCGGCAGATGTCGCGCACCGTGACGCGCCGGAAGCCCTGCTCCGAGAACAGCGCAGCCGCCGCCGTGACGAGGCGCTCGCGCGTCGCCGCTTCGCGCGCGCTCACAGCGTCCTCTTGAAGAGCAGAGTCGCGGCCCCCAGCGTGAAGAGGGCAAAAATAGCCAAGAACGCGAGATCGAAGCGCGTCGCCGCGAGGCTCGTGTTCTTGAGGAGCAGGCACTTGAGCGCGTGCACGGCGTACGTGAATGGGTCGAGCTTGGCGAGGACGCGCATCCACGGCGGGAACGCCTGCTGCGGGTAGACGGCGCCGCTCGGAAAGTAGAGCAGCGTGTTCATGACGCCGAACAGAGCGCGCGGCAGGAGCGGGTCGCTCATGCGCACCATGATGAGAAACATCATGCTGACGAGCGCGGTCGAGGTGAGCACGATCACGATGAAGAGGCGCAGGAGCCGCATCGGCTCGAAGGCGTCGGGCACCCCGGCGATGAGGGAGCCGAGCGTCATGAGCACGGAGCCCGAGAGGATGGCCTTGATGGCGCCGGACAGATTGAAGCCCAAAATCAGCTCGAAACGCGTGATCGGCGTCACGAGGTACCCCTCGTGCAGGCCGCGCGCCTTGTCGTCCATGAAGATGATGCCGCCCCCGATCATCACCATCATGAAGATCGACATCACGATCGACCCCGGGAGCAGGTACTGGATGTACGGCACGTACGGATACACCTCGACCACGTCGAGCGAGGTGGACGGCGGGACGCGCCGGAGGTCGAGCTTCACCTGCGGGAGCGCGGCGACGACCCCGTTCAGGCTCGCCGTGAGCGAGACCGCGACGAAGTTGTCGGTGTTGTCCTCGATCAGGGCGAGGCGCGGATCGTCGCGGGCGAGGACGCGGCGCGAGAAGCCGGCGGGGATCGAGAGCACGCCGTTCACGCGCCCTTCGCGCAGATCCTCGACGGCGGCGCCGAGATCCGTGTAGCGCACCGTGTCGAACGTCTGCGCGCCCGCGCTGACGGCTCCCGCGAGCTCCTGCACGCGCAGCGCCGCTAGTCCGCGATCCTGGTCGACGACCGCGAGCGTCAGGTGCTTCACGTTGCCGCCGAACGCGTAGCCGAGGATCACGAGCTGCACGATCGGCAGCATCAGCGACATGACGATCAGGACGGGGCTCCTGCGAAACCGCCGGAGCTCGCGTTCGATGATGGCCCATGCGCGCTGCATCTCACTCTCCTCTAGCGGCGGTGCAGCAGGCGCTCGGCGGCCGGTTGCTCTTGCAGCGCGTCGCGCAGCTGCCGGCCCGCGAAGTGCACGAACACGTCGTCGAGCGTCGTCGCGCTCACCGACAGCGACTGCACCGCCACCCCCGCGCCCGCGGCGAGCTCGAGCACCGCCATGGTCGTCGTGGGGCCGGCGTTCGTCGCGATGCGCGCGATCCGATCGTCCCCCGAGACGCCGTCGACCGCCGGCAACGTCGCGAGGCGCGCGAGCCAGCCGGAGGGCGGATCGCCGAAGCCGACCTCGAGCGTCGCCTGCGCCGAGACCGCGGCTTTGAGGCGCAGCGGCGAATCCAAGGCCTTGAGCGTCCCGTGGTCGACGATCGCGATGCGATCGCAGAGCTTGTCGGCCTCGTCCATATAGTGCGTGGTCAACAGGACGGTGAGTCCGCGCTGCTGCTTGATCTTCTTGATCATTTCCCACACCGCGACGCGCGAGACCGGATCGAGGCCGGTGGTGGGCTCGTCGAGGAAGAAGATCTTCGGCTCGTGGACGAGCCCGCGGGCGATCTCGACGCGGCGGCGCATGCCCCCGGAGAGATACATCACCTGTTTGTCGCGCCACTCGCTCAGGTCCACGGCGGCGAGCAGCTCGTCGATCAGTTGCTTGCGCTTCGCGCCAGGCACGCCATACAGCTTCGAGAAGATGATCAGGTTCTCTTCGACGCTCAGCTCGGTGTCGCTCGTCATCGCCTGCGGGATGACGCCGATCGCGCGACGCACTCCGTCGGCGTGCTTCGAAACATCGAAGCCGGCGACCGTCGCGGTGCCGCTCGTCGGCGGCAGCAGCGTCGTCAGCATGCGGATCAGCGTCGATTTGCCGGCGCCATTCGGACCGAGCAGGCCAAACACTTCGCCGGGCTGAACGGCAAACGACACGCCGTCCACGGCGGTGAAGTCGCCGAAGCGCTTGCGGATGTCCTGAACTTC
>DASUGE010000109.1:0-19432 GCA_036274215.1 Polyangiaceae bacterium
ACACACTACGCGAACGGGCCGTCGCTCGATCAGGTGCTGCTCGAGAACACGGACCTGCGCGGCGGCACGCCGATTTCGGACGTGCACCTCGCCGTCGCGGATTCCGGCGAAGCGACCCAGCGCCACGTCGTCTGCTATTCGGGCCCCGGCCAACCCATCCCGCACGAAGCGCAGCCCGCACGCGCGTTCGCCAAGCTGTTCAACGGGCTCAGCTTCGGCAGCCCGAGCCCGGAGAAACCCGCCGAATCCGCGCTCGAGCAGCAGATCCGGAGCACGCTGTTCGAGCTCGACCGCAGCGCCGTGAAGGAGCTTCAGGCGCATCTCGGCCAAGACGAGCGGGAGCGGCTCGACGTGCACTTGGACGCGCTCGAAGAGCTCGAGCGGCGCGCGCGTACCGGAGCCGCGCCCGAAACGACGCCGGCCGTAGGCTGCGACGAGGTCGACACCGGCGGCATCACGCTGAGCGACCGCGATACCGACAACGTCGCGAAATGGGGGCAAGTCCAGGTCGACCTGCTCGTGAACGCGTTTCTCTGCGATCGCACGCGGGTCGGGGATCTCGCGTTCGGCTCGTCCGGAAGCCAGCACGGGGGACTGCTCGGTTTGGTCGCCGGAGCATCCAACAGCTGGCACGAGCTCGCGCACCTGGCTCTGAGCGACGTCACTCGCAAAAACCAGGTCGACCTCGCGGGCGAGACGGTGTCGGCCGCGGATGCGTACGGCGCGTTCGATCGCTTTTGGGCCGCGCGCATCGCGTACCTCGCGAACAGGCTCAGAGCGATCCCGGAGGGCGACGGGACGATGCTCGACAACACGCTCATCTACTGGGGAGCGGAGTGCGGCACCGATCACAATCACGCCCCGACGGACATGCAGTACCTGCTGATCGGCGGCAGAAACCTCGGGTTTCAGAGCGGCCAGCTCCTCCGCCTGCCGAGCGCGGAGAGCGCCCACAAGCTTCACACCTCGGTATTACACGCGTTCGGGCACGTCGAGGCGACCGGGTTCGGGATCGAGCCCACGTGCGGGCCGCTCGGCGGCGTGCTCGGTTAGCGGCGCTTGTTCGTCTATGGACACACGGCGCCGACGAGCGGCGCCGTTTTCCGATACGTCGCGAGCGCATTGGCGCACACGACCTCGGGCGCCGTTTTCATCTGCTCGCATTGGGCGGCCTGCGCGCCGGCACCCGACTTTTCGAGCATCGACTTGCAGCACGCCGCCGCGGCGGCGCAGCTCGCGCCCGGAGCGAGATTCACGGCCGTCGGCGGCAGCGCGGAGGCACCCGCCGCGCCCGATGCCACGGCGCCGGGCGTCGCGACGTGCGAACCCGGCGACGCTGCGCCGGGCTCCGCGGGCGGCGCGGGCGCGGTGACTTCGCCGACACCCGGTAGCTTCACGACGACGCCGGCATCGCTGACGCTGACCGTCGCGCCGAGCCCACCCGACGCCACGGCGTTCGCCACCGCTTGTGCGGGCTTGAAGATCGAGAAGTAAAACCATGCAGCGCCCGAGGCACCGATGAGCAAAAGCGCCCCGCAGCCGAGACCAACCCACAAGAGCGGATTCGACTTCTGGCCACCACCCGGAAGGGTCGGCGGCACCGCACCCGCGGGAGGGCCGTAGCCAGGCTGCTGTTGCCATCCGGGCGGCGCGCCGGGAGGTTGCCCGTAACCGCCGGGGGGTTGTCCGTAGCCGCCGGGAGGCTGTCCGTAGCCACCGGGAGGCGCACCCGGAGGTTGGCCCCAGCCGCCCTGTCCGCCGCCGGGTGGCGCCCCACCCGGAGGAACGCCACCGCCCGGAGGAACGCCACCGCCCGGGGGAACCCCGCCGCCAGGTGGCACACCGCCGCCGTATCCGCCTCCTCCGTAGCCGCCAGGACCCTGGTCTGACATCGAGCGGTTCGTATCACTCCCGCCGGCCGGATTGAAGAGGCGCGCGCCGGCGAGGCCACGCTTCTCTGCGTCGTGTGGCATCGTCCGAGGCGTGAAACGACAGCACCTCCGCCGTTCCGCGCTCGCGCTGCTCCTTTCCTGCGTGAGCCTGAGCGTTCATGCCGAGCCCAAGGCCGCAGCCGCGACCGCACACGTCGAGGCGCCGGCGCGCCCCGTGCTCGACATTCCGTTCGAGAAGCTGACGCTGAAGAACGGGCTGACGCTGATCCTGCACCGCGATCCTTCGCTGCCGATGGTCGCCGTGAACCTCTGGTACCACGTGGGCCCGGCGAACGAGCCCCCCGGGCGCAGCGGGTTCGCTCATCTCTTCGAGCACCTGATGTTCGAAGGCTCGCGTCATGTGGGCCACGAGTTCGACAAGTTGCTCGAGTCGATCGGCGCGACGAACGTGAACGGGACCACCAACTGGGACCGCACGAACTACTTCGAGACGGTGCCGCGCGAGTACCTCGAGCTGGCGCTCTGGCTCGAGAGCGACCGCATGGGCTACCTGCTCGACGCCATCACGCAGGAGCGGCTCGACGTGCAGCGCGACGTCGTGAAGAACGAGCGCCGCCAGAGCTTCGAGAACGCTCCCTACGGGCCGAGCAGCTTGGCGCTGCTCGACGCGATGTTTCCTGTCGGGCACCCGTACCACGGCGCCGTGATCGGCTCGATGCAGGATCTCACGGCGGCGACGCTCGGCGACGTGACGGACTTCTTCCGCGCCTATTACTCGCCGAGCAACGCGACGCTCACGCTCGCCGGCGACTTCGAGGCCGCCGAAGCGAAGGTGCTCGTCGAGAAATACTTCGGCACGCTGCACGGCAAGCAGCCGGCGCGCACCGCGCACCGCGCGACGCCTCCGCTCGCGAAGCCGATCCGGCTGACCGTGGACGAGCCGGTTGAGCTCGCGCGCGTCGCGTACGGCTGGATCGCCCCGCCGGCCTTCGGTCCCGACGACGCCGCGCTCGACATCGCCACGTCGATTCTCGCGGGCGGGCGCGCGACGCGCCTGTACCGGCGGCTCGTGGTCGAAGACAAGCTCGCGTCCGAGGTCGAGGCGAGCTCCGATCCGAACGGGCTTGCGACGATGCTCGAGGTGAGCGCGACGCTCGCCTCCGGAAAATCGGCGGGCGACGTCGAATGGGCGCTCGACGCGGTGATCGACGGTCTCGCCAGCGCGCCGCCGTCCGCCGACGAGCTGTCGCGCGCCAAACGCCGCACGTTCCTGGCGATTGCGAGCGATCTCGAGCTCTTGAACGGGCACGGCGGCGACTCGGGGCGCGCGGGCCTTTTGCAGCGCTTCGATCACTACCTGGGCGATCCCGGGTACCTGCCGAAGTGGCTTCTAGCGATCGACGCCGTGACGGCCGCGGACGTGTCGCGCGTGGTTCGTCAGTACATGGGGAAGAACGCCCGCGTGACCGTCGTCACGAGACCGAGCTTGGGAACGACGCCGCCGCCAGCAGGAGCGCCGGCAGCCGCACCGGCCGCGCCCGGCAAGGAGCGCCCGTGATGCGCCTCGCGATCATCGCCGGGCTCTGCCTCTCCCTTGCCGCATTCGGCTGCGGTGGCAACGTGAAGACGTACCGCGCCAACCCGCCGGCAAGCCCGAGCTCGAGCGCGACGGCAGCCCCCGATCCCGAAGCCTGGCGCTCGGAGCGACCGAAGCCGGGCCTTCCGGGGGAGCTCCACTTTCCGGTTCCGGAGGTCTTGAAGCTCTCGAACGGCCTCAGCGTCTACGTCGTGAAGCAGCCCGCCGCCGTCGTGAGCGTCGATCTCGTCGTGCGGCACGGCGCTTCGTCCGTCGCCGAGGGCAAGAGCGGCCTCGCGGCGCTCACGGCGCGGATGCTCGTGGAGAGCACGCGCCGCCACAAGAGCCGTGAGCTCGCCGAAGCGGCCGAATCGCTCGGCTCGCCGCTCGGCTCGAATGCGAGCCGCGACGACTCGTCGGTGGGGCTCAGCGTGCTCACGGGAGATCTCGATCGCGCCCTCGGACTGCTCGCGGAGGTCGTGCGTGAGCCTGCCTTCGACGCGAAGGAGTTCGAGCGCGTACGCGCCGAGTGGCTCGACCAGCTCGTCGGCGAGCGGCAGGTGCCCGCGCGTCTCGCATCGCTCGCCGGGCTACGGCTCCTGAACGGGCCCGTGCACGGGGCGCCCGTGAGCGGCGGCGTGAGCGACGTGAAGCGCCTCAAGGTGAGCGATCTCAAGGATTTCCACGCGCGTCGTTACGTACCGAGCGAGTCGGCGCTCGTGGTCGTCGGTGCGGTGAACGCGGAGTCGCTGCGACCCACCGTCGAGAAGCTCTTCGGCAGCTGGCGCGGCGTCGCACCGAAGCGGACGGCGGCGGCACCGCTGCCACCGCCGAACCCCGGCCTCAGGCTCGTGGTGGTCGACCGGCCCGGCGCGGTGCAAACGGCGCTCTTCGCGGCTCAGCGTTTCCCGGGGCGCAGCGCCCAGGGCTTCGAGTCCCGCGACGTCCTGTCCGAGATCGTGGGCGGGCTCTTCACCTCGCGCATCAACATGAATCTGCGCGAGAAGCACGCCTACACCTATGGAGCGTCCGCGCGACAGGTCGGGACGCGGGAATGGGGCGCTTTCGTCGTCGCTACGAGCGTGCGCACCGACGCGACGGCGGACGCGCTCGTCGAGATCCAGCGTGAGCTCGGCCGGGCGCGCGACCCGAGCCTCGGCGCGCCGCTCATGCCCGACGAGGTAGCCCGCGCGAAGGCCGCGCTCCTGCACGCGCTCGGCGCCAAGATGGAGCACACCTCGCTCGTCGCGGACGCCGTGGTCCCGCTCTTTTCGCTGAATCTCGGCAGCGACTACTACGCCCGCTACCCGAGCTTGATTGCGGCGGTCGCGAGCCCCGACCTCGAGGCGGGACAGCGACTGCTCGCGCCCGAGGATCTCTTGGTCGTCGTCGTCGGTGACCACGCGGCAATTCGTCCGAGCTTCGAGAAGCTCGGCTGGAACCTCGAGGTCGCACCCGACGCGCTCACCGACTGAGCACCGCCCGCGCGGCGCACGCCCGTCCGCGTCGCTCGGTGTCCTATTGCGACTTGCGGTGGGGCTTGCGCCTGTCGACGGGTAGCGAGTCGAGATCGATGGTGGGGAGGGGCGCAGCCGTCGTGGCCGCCGGTGGCGGGGGCGCGGAGGCAGCGGCAGAACCGCTGCCGGCGAGGTCGGGCGAGTACTGTCGAGAGTCCACGAACGCGGCGATCAGCGTCCCCACGACGAGGGACAAGAGCGCCGCGGCGACCAGCAAGTAGAGCGTCTTCGTCTCGACCACGCGCGCCGGTTGCTTGAGCTGCTGGCGGTCGGAGATCGCCTTGCGCATCTTGTCGAGCTGGCGCCGGTCGCGAATCACGACGGTCTGCTCGCTCGACTGCCGCGGCCTGCGCACCGTGGCTCGGTTGCCACCGGCGTGTACCGGCTCCGAGATCACTACCGTGGGGTGATCGGTGGTGACGTTCTGGCGCGGCTGCGGAACGTGAACCGCGCTCTCTTGCGCGAGGATGACCTCGTCGCCGAGCTCTTCCAGCTCCTCGTCACGGGGCTCACGCGGCGGATCGCTCACCCGAGGCACGCTAATACCCAAGGAAGGAGCGGTCAAAACCGCCCGGCGGCCGCGCCCCAGGCCCGAAAAGGCGCGATCGTGATACGCTTTTTCGCCGTGGCTCCGGAATCCCGCCTTCTGGTGGTCGACGACGACGCCGTCAGCCGCCATCTGCTCGGTCAGATGCTGGCCGGGGCCGGCCTGGGTGCCGACGTGGTCGGGAGCGGCGCGGAGGCGCTTTCGTACCTCGACAGCCATCCCGCGCCCGCTGCGATCCTGCTCGACCTCGTGATGCCGGAGCCCGACGGCTACGCCGTCCTCCGCCACGTGCGCGGCCGACCACGACTGGCCGACGTGCCAGTCGTCGTGCTGACGGCCCTCGAAACCGACGGTGAAATCGAGCGCGCCTTCGCGAGCGGCGCCGACGATTACGTACAGAAACCGTTCCGGCCCGGCGAGCTCTTGGCCCGCCTGCGCGTGCAGATGCGGGTCCGGGAGTACCTCGACCGGCTGGCGCGCCGGGACCGCGACCAGCAGACGCTGCTCGAGCTCACGCAGGCGCTCGCGTCGAGCCTCGATATCCGCGACATCTTGTTCACCGTCGTGAAGCGCATCGCCGAGGTGGTGCGCGTCGACCGTTGCAGCGTCGTCCTCCTGGCCGAATCGGGCCGCGTCGGCTTCGTGCTCGCGTCGAGCGACGACGACCGCGTGCGCGACCGTCCCATCATGCTCGACCAGTATCCGGAAATCCGCGAAGTGATCGCAACCGGCCGAGCGCTCGTGATTCAGGACGCCGCCGATAGCCCGCTGCTCGAAGTCGTACGCCAGCGCGAGCCGGCGCGCGGCTTCGCGTCGCTCGCGCTCATGCCGATCATGCACGACCAGGGGCGACCGCTCGGCGTGCTGTTCTTGAGGTCCAAGGCGCGCACGACGTTCGGCGACGCCGAGCTGTCGCTGTCGTCGACGCTGGCGAACGCTACGGCCATCGCCCTGCGTAATGCGCGCCTCCTGCAGTCCCTGCGCGACGAGACGGAGCAAAGCACGACCGCCCGCGTCGAAGCCGAACGCCGCGTGCAGCTCTTCCAGCGCTATGCCGGCTTCTTCGAGAGCGCGGCCGATGGCATGGTCGTGATCGACCGCCACGGGCGCGTCCTGTTCTCGAACCCGCGCGCGCGAGAGATCATCGGCGCCACGGAGGCCGAGCTCTCCTCGGGGACGTTCGAGTCGCTGCTCGTCCCCGCGCAGCGCGAGCTCGCCGGGCGCTTGATGCGCGGCTTCGCAGCCGGCGTGTACCCGCGCGGCGTGGATCTATACCTCGCGGAGCGCCACGACCGCTCCGTGACCGCCAACGTGAGCTTCAGCTCCGTGCTGCACGAGGACGACGCCGTGCTCTTCACCTTCCGTGACGTGACGCTCGAGCGTCAGACGGCGGTCGAGCTGCGCCAGACCAAGGAGTTCCTGGAGTCCGTCATCGACAGCTCCGTGGACGCCATCGTGTCGGCCGATCTCGAGGGCACCGTGCGCATCTTCAACCGCGCCGCGGCACGCGTGTTCGGCTACTCGCCCGCCGACGTGATCGGCAAGCTCAACGTGGAGGCGCTCTACGCGCCCGGCGTCGCGCGCGAAGTGATGCGCCGCATCCGCAACCCGGACGAGGCCGGCTACGGAAGGCTCGCCGATTTCCGCGTCGATATGCTGGCCGCCGACGGCAGCTCCGTCCCCGTCCTGCTCTCGGCTTCGCTCGTCGTCGAGAACGGCCGGCGCGTCGGCTCGCTCGGCATCTTCACCGACCTGCGCGAGAAGATGCGCATCCAGTCCGAGCTCGAGCACGCCCAGGAAGAGCTCCGCGCGCGCGAGAAGCAAGCCATGATCGCCGAGCTTGCCGGCGCCGCGGCTCACGAGCTCAATCAGCCGCTCACGAGCGTGATTGGCTACGCCGAGCTGCTCTCGCGGCAGCTCGCGCGCGATCCCGGCGCGGCGCGCAACGCCGAAATCATCGTCTCCGAGGCGCAGCGCATGGCCGAGATCGTGCGCAAGGTCGGCAGCATCACCAAGTACGAGACCAAGAGCTACGTAGGCGAGGCGCGCATCCTCGATCTCGAGCGAGCGAGCGCCACGAGCAACCGGGAGCCCTCGCCGTGAGGGATCCGCTCGGCACGCGCAGTCCGACCCCGGCGCCGCCCGCCGTCACCGACCCGGACTCGCGCGAGCTCGGGAGCAACGCGCAGGCGCGGCGCGGCTCGGAGCGGCCCATCGCCGACCCGTGGCGCGACGTGCTGCTCGC
This sequence comes from Polyangiaceae bacterium, assembly GCA_036274215.1. Classification (GTDB taxonomy): domain Bacteria; phylum Myxococcota_A; class Polyangia; order Polyangiales; family Polyangiaceae; genus PMG-095. Next base: position 7,778 of record DASUGE010000109.1, read on the forward strand.
CCTCGCCCTCGACTTGCCGGTCGACGCCGGGCCGAACGAGGTCACGGAGCGCTTCCTCGACGGGCTGAGCGCGCTCCTCCCGCACTTGGCGCTCGGCACCTGCATCATCATGGAGCCGGGGGAGCGCCCGGTCATCAGCGTCCGGCTGCCGCCCGGGGCTTCCGACGCCATGCAGCGCGATCCGACGCGGCTGTTCCCGATCCTGCGCGAGGAGCGCGTGCTGCCGCTCGACGACGCCTCGACTTTTCACGTGGGCTCGCAGACCGTGCTCCCGCCCCTCGATCTGCAGATCGCGGAGCGCGCGGCCCTCGTGTTGTCTCGCTCGCTCGCGCGAGCGCAGAGCTTCCGCCGCGTGCACGGCTCGGCCCGCAATCTCGAGCGCCTGCAGGCGCACATGATTCAGGCCGAAAAGCTGGCTTCGCTCGGTCAGATCGTGGCCGGCGTCGTGCACGAGCTCAACAATCCCCTCACCTCGATCATCGCCTACTCCGAATATTTGACGCGCAAGGCGCAGGCGCGCTTGCCCGAGCCGGAAGCGACCGACGACCTCGAGCGCCTGCGCCGCATCCAGGAGGCGGCTGGACGCATCCTGCGCTTCTCGCGCGATCTCGTGGCCTACGCGCGGCCCTCGAACGAGGTCCCGGGGCCGGTGTCGCTGGTCGAGGTCGTCGACAAGGCGCTCGTCTTCTGCGAGCACGAGTTCGCCGGCATCGCCGTCAAGCGCGAGCTGCCCCCGGCGCTACCGGCGATTCGCGGCGTCGCGGGCTCCCTCACTCAAGTCTTCGTGAACCTGTTCACCAATGCCGCGCACGCGATGGGCGGCGGCGGTGAGCTCGCGCTCCGCGCACGCATCGACCTCGACGCGCGCGCCGTGCTGCTCGACATCGAGGACAGCGGCGTCGGCATCGGTCCCGAGCACCTGCCGCTGGTTTTCGAGCCATTTTTCACGACCAAGAGCGAAGGGCGCGGCTCGGGTCTCGGCCTCTCGATCGTGCGCGGCATCCTCGACGCGCTCGGCGGCACGATCGAGGTGGACAGCGTCCCCGGCAAGGGCACGACCTTCACGCTCACGTTGCCGATCGCGGCGACCGGGAGTCTGATCCCGAAGCCTTCAGGCGGTACCCCGGTCAGCGGGCGAGGGTGAGCACCAGCACCAAGATGCCGCGCCGGTAGCCCTGCCCGGCGACGATGAAGCGCTGCCCGACCTTGGCGCGCACCTCGAGCAACGGCAAGAAGGCGTTCCCGCCGGGCTCGCTGATGCTCGCCGACAGACGCACAACGCCGCTCGGCTCCACCCCGACGAGCTCCGCGCCGAGCGTGCGACCGTTCGGCAGACGATGCGTCGCCTTTTCTCCGCGGCGCAGGGGCAGCCGCGCCTTCTCGAGCAAGCTGTACGTCGCAAACGAAGCGAACGGCGGCTTCGTCAGCTCGGGTAGCTCGCGCAACCGCGGGTCGATGCCGCGCTTGTCGTGCGTCGCGTGCAAAACCAGGAGCTCGAGCTCCGCCGCCGCTCGCTCCACGGGCTCGGCAGCGCGGAAATGGCTCCGGCTAGAGCGTGCTTCCGAGGTCGGCGGTTGCATCGGATAGCCAGACCACGGTGGTCTCGCCCATGGCGTCGCCTTCGACCTCGAAAACCGCGCCGGGGTGAGCGCCGAAGTCAACGGCCTCGACGGCGACCGGACCCGACGCAACCTGTGGCTCACCGTGTGTCGAAGGCACGGGATCCGCGGGTGCGTTGCCCACCCCGGCGCGTCTCAGGGTCGGGACGGTGCCCGGCACGGCGAGCACGGCGGCGAGCAAGGTCGCGCCGAGGCCGAGCGCACGCCGGCGCCCCACTCGACGCGCCGCTCGCCGGCGCTCGAAAGCCGCGTCGACGCCCGTCTGCTCCGCCCATGATCGAACCGCGTCGCCGAGCACGCCGAGTGCTTCGAGGCGAGCCGTGACTTCGGAATGGTGCAAGCGTCCGACGCGAACCGCACGCGCGCGCTCGGCATCGAGCTCGCCGTCGTGAAAGAGCATCAGCATCTCGTCGCTGACCTTCAACGCGAGCTCCCCTCCCGCGGGCGTTCGCACTCCTCCGTGTAACGCGCGCCGAGCGCGCGCTGCAGCTTCTTTCTGGCGTGAAAGAGCCGGCTCATGATCGTGCCCTTCGAAACACCGGCGGCGACGGCCATCTCTTCGTAGCTCATGCCTTCGACCTCGCGCATGAGGATGACGGCCCGGTGGTAAGGCGGAAGCGCGTCGATCGCGCGGCCGACGACGGCCGCGAGCTCGCGCCGCTTGAGCGAGTCCTCGGGATCGGTGTCGGCGAGGCGCGCCAGGAAGAGCGCGTCCGCCTGCTCGCCGGCGAGCTCGTCCGCGAGCTCACGCTGCCACGCGGGGCGGCGCATGAGGTCGATCGAGAGATTTTTGACGATGCGGTAGAGCCAGGTGAAAAAGCTCGCGGCGCCGTTGAACGCGTCGAGGCCGCGGTAAACACGCAAGAACGCTTCTTGGACGATCTCGGAGGCGTCTTGCTCGTCACGAACGAGGCCGAGCGCGATCGAGAAGGCGCGGCGCTGGTGGCGCTCGACGAGCTCGGCGAACGCGGGGCGATCGCCTCGTTGGGCACGTAGAATGAGCTCACGGTCGTGTTCCGATTCCGCCTCGCGGGCCAATCGGTTTGACGAGGGTGGAACCGGAGTATTCACGGCCCCCCCGGCGCTCACCGGGGCGAGCGTGAGCGGCGGCACGGAGCGGCGCGAGGAGGCACGCCGGGCGCTGAAAGCAAGCCGAGCCATTTGAAATTGAATACGCAAAGGGGAGTTGGATTCTCCCCAAGCCAGTTGCTGCGCCGAGTCAGCCTTCCGTAGGGGGCTTCCCGAGCGCGAACCGCCGGCCGCAAGGCCCCCGGCAACGCTGCACGCGTCTTCGAAGGCCAGCTCAACGGAGCCGTCGAGACAGACCGACGCGACCGCCGGCGAGGCCGGCGCATGCTTCCCTACACGTCGCGATCGACGACCGAGCTGGCTACGGCGCTAGGCTCAGCGAAAAAACGGAAACGCCCTAAGCTACTCGTCCCCAGCAGCCTGTGGCAGCGGCTGAAGCTCGAGCGTCACTTCGAACGTGCGGCCTTCGCGCACGACGCGGACGGGCACCTTGGCGCCGATGCCGGCGAGGCTCGCGACCCAGCGCAGGCGCTCGGGGCCGAGGATCGGATCGGCGCCGATGCCGACGATCACGTCATCCGGCTGGAGGCCTCCGCGGTCGGCAGGTCCGCCGGGCGCGACCGCGCGAATCAGCGCTCCGGTCTCCGCCGGCAGGTGCAGGCGCGTCACGTCGGCTTGCTGAACTCCCGAAACGACGACGCCGATCGCGCTGCGACGAATGCGCCCGTCCCTGAGGAGCCGCGGCAGAAGCTCCTTCACCATGTCGATTGGCACGGCGAAGCCGATGCTGTTCGCCTGCGGCCGGATCGCCGTGTTGATGCCGATCGCACGACCCTGGATGTCGAGCAGCGGGCCCCCCGAGTTGCCGGGATTGATGCTCGCGTCGGTCTGGAGAAAATCGTAGTAGCCGGAGTCGTCGAGCCCGCGCACGTCCTGATTCGTGCGGCCTTTCGCCGAGATGATGCCGGCCGACACGGTGTGCGACAGGCCGAACGGATTGCCGATGGCGACGGCCCAATCACCGACGCGGACGGCGCCCGAATCGCCGAGCGGAACGAACGCGAGACCCGTCGCTTCGACGCGCAGGACGGCGACGTCCGTCGGGCGATCGCGCCCCACGATCGTGGCCGGCATTTCGCGCTTCTGGCCGAAGATGACGCGGATCTCGGACGCGCCCTCGATCACGTGATTGTTCGTGAGGATGAGGCCGTTCGGATCGAAGACGAACGCCGTCCCGACGGCCTCGTTCATGACCTGCCGGCGGGCTTCCTGGAGCGCCTTCACGAACACGACCGCCGGATCGCACTTGGCGGCCAATTCGGCGAAGCTCGTCGGCGTGCCGGTGGGCCCGAGCGCAACGGGCGGCGGTACGGGCGGCGGCGTGTACGAGGCGACGGGCACGGCCCCCGACGGCAATCCGGACGTCGTCCCCGTCGAACCGCCGAGCCGCGTCTTACAGGCGCCGAGCGCGACCGCCAGAAGGCCGAGCGCCAAGACCAGAGGACGAGAGGTCACTTGGTTCCGCGCGATACTTCGACGTAACGCAGACGCAGATCCGTGAGGGCCTGCTCGAGCAGATGCTCTTCCGGCCCCGTCAGATTGTTGCGCGTCTTCTCCTGGAGGAGCGCCAAGAGATCGATGGTCTGGCGGGCGAGCTCGAGGTTTTTGCTCTGCGTGCCGTCCTGATCCGGTGCGTCACCGAGGTGCACGAGCACCGAGTGACTGAGCGACATGACGAACGTGCTGAAGTCGATGGCGGGAAGCGAATTGCCGTCGCCTGCCGGGGGCTGGCGATCGGCGCCGGTCACGGCTCGTCTCCCCAACCCTTGTCGGCGTCGCCGGCCTTCTTCACTTCCTCGACGTCGTCATCCTCGTCGGAGTCTTCGCCGGCTTCCTTGGCCTTCGGCTTCTCGACCGGCTTCTTCGCCTCGGCCTTCTTCGGGTCGAGGTCGAGGTCCTCGTCATCGTCGTCATCGTCGATGATCGCCAGGTCGTCGTCGGCCGGTCGCACCGGCGCGATCGGAGGCCGCACGCCGGAAGTCCGCACGATCACGATGTCGCGGTCGCTCTCGTTCTGGAGGGCCGGCTGCTTGACGGTGAGCTCGACGGCTTGGCTCTCGAGATCGGGGAGAGCATCGAGGTGCTTCTGCACGTCGCTCTCGGCGAGGAGACCGTCGCCCATCAGGCGCTCACGAACGCGGACATCGAACTTCAACTCGGCGGGTATGGCCATAGGAGGGCGATTACCTAGCTCCGGACCCCCCGGCGAAGCAAGTCCGCGGCAGGAATCAGGCCGGAAGGGCCCGCCGCGCCCTCGGTTTCGTCGGCGAGAAGCGCGGATTCCGCGATTTGTAGCTCCTCGGGGGTGGCTGCACGGGCGTCGAGCACCTCGATGTCGAAGCGGATCTTCTGGCCGGCGAGGGGGTGGTTCAGGTCGAGGACGACCAGGTCCTCGGACACGGCGAGGACGCTCGTCACGAGCTCGGAGCCGTCGTCGCCCTCGAGCTCGAACCGATCGCCGGCTGCGACGTCGGCGGGAAACTCCTCGCGTGACACCTCGATCTGTCGGGCTGCGTCGCGCTCGCCGTAGGCGTCGCGCGCCGCGAGCTCGATGCTCTTGCGTGAGCCCGCCGTCAGACCTTCGAGGCGCGCCTCGAGCGCCGGCAGGAGCACCCCGTAGCCGAATACGAAGCCGAGCTCCCCGCCGGCTCCTTCGACGACCTCGCCCTCGGCGTCGTGGACCCGATACGACAGTCGCGTCCACACTCCGGGGCCGAGCGCGAACCCGCGCGGCTTGCGGTCCGTGCGCTCACCCGGTCGGCGTTCCTTGCTCACGCGCGCACCTCGCTCGGCGCCGCCAGGAAGCCCTTGAGCGCGCTCGCCGCCACCACCAGCGGGCTCGCGAGGATCACCTGACCCGGACCGCTACGTCCCGGAAAGTTGCGACTGCCCGCGCTGATCGTGACCTCCTCCTTCGAGCGTGAGGTGCCGGGGCCCGCGGCAATGCATGCGCCGCACGCAGGGCCAAGCACGGTCGCCCCCACGGCCTCGAAGAGCGACAGGTACCCGCGCTCCTCCGCGTAGCGGCGCACGTGCTCCGACGCCACCTGCAGAAACAGGCGTACGCCGGGGGCGGTGCGCTCACCGCGAGCCACCGCGGGCGCGAACACCGAAGCGTAACGGTCCATATCGGCGCGTTTTCCGCCCGTGCACGTCCCGCCGTACGCGATGTCGATGCGAAGGGGGCCCGGCGCCGAAGCGGCGAGCTCGGCGAGCGGGCGGACGCGCTTCGGGTCACCCGGTAGCGCGACCATCGGCTCCACGCGCTCGAGCTCGAGCCGCAGCTCGGCGACGTAGCGCGCGCCGGCGTCGGGCCGGACGGCACCGGCCTCGAGGCAGCGCGCGTCCCCGGAGCGAAGCGTCGCAAGCTCGCTCGCCACGGAGGCGTCGACTTCCGCGATGCCCGTGAGAGCGCCGGCCTCGACCGCCATGTTCGTCAGGGTCGCGCGCTCGTCGAGCGATAGGGTGAAGAGCCCCTCGCCGCCGAACTCGAGCACGGTGCCCGACACGAGGCCGTCCCTCACGGCAGGCGCGAGGAAGAGCGTGAGCATCGCGTCCTTGGCGGTGACTCCGGGGCGTAGGGCACCGACGAGCTCGACGCGAACACTCTCCGGCACCGTGAGACGCACGTCGCGCGTGAGCCAGGCCGCGGCCATGTCGCTGCTCCCGACGCCGAAGGCCAGGCAGCCGGCGGCGCCCGCCGTGGAGGTGTGCGAATCGGTGCCCACGACGACGCTCCCGGGCTCGGCGAACGACTCGAGCACGGCTTCGTGGCAGATGGCTTCACTGCCGCCATCAGGACCGCCCTCCTTCCGCTCGCCGAAGAGCCGGATCCCATGCCGCTCGGCGAAGCGCGCCTGGACCTCGGGCAACGTGCGAGCTTGCTCGAGGAGCGGGAGGCGCTTCGCTTCGCCCGCGAAGACATGCTCCACGAACGTCAGGTGATCGCGGAAGCAGAGCACCCGGTCCGGATCGCGCACGCGAGCAGCGTCGCCGAACGCACGCCGGAAGAGGGCGTCGGCCATCGGCGTCACGTATTCGTGACTGAACCGCCAATCGGCGCGCACGAGCAGCGTCGCACCGACCCGAACGGCAGGCGCGCCGACTCGCTCGCCCCCGGCATCGCGCACGGCGTGTGCCGCGATGATCTTTTGCGCCATCGTCTGCGGGCCTTCCCCAGGCTCGAGCGGAGGCGGCGAAGCCTTCCCCGCGAGGCGAGCCCGCGCGTAGCCGAGGAGCCCACCATGAAGCTCGAGCGCGCGCGTGATGGGATCCGTCCCTTCGACGATCGCCTCGGGCTCGAGCATCTCCCCGTGCGCGAGGCGCTCGAGCACGCCGAGATCGGTCGTCGTGCGGAGGCCGATGTTTTGGCAATTCTGCCGGTAGATGCGGCCGAAGCTCTTCGCGACCACGAGTCGGATCCCGGCCAACAGCTGAGCGTACGGCGCCGTCTCGCGCGAGCTCCCGCACCCGAAGTTCGCGCCCCCGACGAGGACGCCGAAGCCGCCCTGCCGAACCGCGCCGAGGCGCACCACGCCCCCCCGAAACCCGGTCAAGCAATGCTCGGCGAGCCGCTCGTCGTAGTAGTAAGAGCCCCAGGCCGGAGCCATCTCGTCCGTGGACACGTCGGCCGCGAGCTCGAGGTCGCTCGAAAACGGAAGCGTCTCGCCCGCGAGCTGGCGCGCCACGAGCGACGGCTCGCGCGTCAGAAACAAGAGCCGTTCCCCGGGCCCGAGCGCCATGCTCAACGCCACACCGCGCCGGCGGGCGGGGCGTGCAAGGCGAGAAGAGTGCCCACGGCTAGCACGAGCTCCGCGTCAGTCGCCCCGTGGCGCTCGGCCCGCGCCCCGAGCTCGACGAGCTCGGCGACGCTCGGCACGTGCGTTTCCCCGAGCAGGCGCGCTTCGAGCGAGGCGGCTACGGTGCCTCGCTGGCGCTTCAAAATCGACGCCAGGTCCGCGGCGAGACTCGGGCTCACGGTCCGGAGCGTAGCGCCGAACCCCGCTGCGGCACTACGCTTGCCGCCCCAGTGCGCTCGCATCGCCCCGCCGTTCACGCCCTCGGCCGCCCCGGCACGGTCCCGGGCCTCGCCCTGGCCGCACTTTTCACGCTGCTCCTCGCGGGGTGCCGGAAGGGCACGCCTGCGCCCGCACCGCCGGCGATCCCGGCAGCGAGCTCGAGCGCCACCGGCGAAGCGCGCGCTCCTTCGCACCTCGCCCATGCCGACGAGCATGTCGAGGTCCCGACCGGTGGCTTTCGCGCGGGAAGCATGCCGGGCGATCCCGGGCGCCGTCCGGAGCTCGAGCCGAAGCTCCTCAGCATCGAGCTTGGCGCCTACAAGATCGATCGGCTGCCCTATCCGAACGATCCGAATCGCCCGCCGGTCTCGGGTGTGACGCGCGAAGAGGCCCAACGGCTCTGCGGGGAGCGCGGCGCACGCCTGTGCACCGAGCTCGAATGGGAGCGCGCCTGCAAGGGCCCGAACAACGAACGGTATCCGACCGGTGAGGGCTGGGATCCGCGCTGCGCCAAAGAGCCCACCCGTTGCGAGAGCGGCTACGGGGCGCTCGGCATGGGCGCCGCGCGCGGCGAATGGGTGACGAGCGACATCGCCCCGGGCACGTCGAAGGCGCTCGCCGTCGTGCGCGGCGCGGACGCCGACGCCCCGGCCGAAGACCACCGCTGCGCGGCACGCCACGGCACGTCCGCGACCACGAAGGACCCGCCGATCGGCTTCCGTTGCTGCGAAGGCCCGCCGAACGCGCGCGTGTTGCCGGAGCCGGCGCTCGGTGACGCCTACCAGAAGGTGCACCTCGGGCTCGAGCGGCTCGTCGAGCTCCTGAAGGCTGATCCGCTCACGGAGGGCCTCGCCAAGGACGTGAAGTTCTTCCGCGAGCCGGACTCCGCCGAGACCGTGATCTCGCGCGGTCCCGGCGACCGCAAGGGCTTCTCGTTCACGGTCGCTCCTCTGCGCTGGAATCCCGTACCGGGCGCCGACCTGGTCGTGGTCGTCGGGCGCTCGGGCGAAAATACGTCGTTCGTCGTCGCCTACCACGTGCTCGCCGACGACCAATATCGCCTTGCCGGCAGCTTCATCATGAAGAACGAGCCCGGTCCCGTGGCGCTCGCCTACAGCGACGACATTCGGCCCCGCCTCCACTTCAGCACCTGCTGGGGCTGCCCCGGCGAGACCGGAAAGATCCTCTTCCGCAAGCCCGAGCGGGTCGCGATCGTCGAGCCGTAGTCGCCGTTCTCCTCGAGCTCGCTGCGCTCGACGCGCTACGCAAGCACGCGCGCGTGAAGGAACCCCTTCACGACGCGCTCGATGCGCTCGGGTTGCTCGAGCGGGAGCAAATGCGAGCCGCCCTCGGCGAGCTCGAGCCTCGCGTCGGGGATGGCCTCCGCCATCGCACGCGACACCGCCGGCGGTGTGAACGAGTCGAGCGAGCCCGCGACGACGAGCGTCGGAACGTGCACGTTCGGCAAGAGATCCTCCGCCGTGTGCTCGCCCGCCGCGCGCAGCATGCGCAGGAACAGCTCGAAATCCAGGTGCACGACGTGCTCGAAGTACGGGGCTACGTCGGCGGGGTTCACGCGCGACGCGTCCACGTCGCCCGTCAAACGCGCGAGCCCGAGCGCCACCGACGGCGGGACATGCGCCCAGAGCGCGCGCCCAACCTGCGGATGCCGTCCGACGAACGCGATCAGGTCCGGCAGCACGCCCGCGAGCATGTCGGTCCCCTTGAAGGTGTGCGTCACGCGCCCGAAGCTGCCGCAAAGCAGCACGATGCCCTTCACGCCTTCGGGCGCTTGCCGGTACGTCTCGAGCGCCACTTGCGTCCCGAGCGAATGACCGACGAGCACGACGTCCGGACCGCCGAGGGCACGCCGCACGGCGTTGGCGTCCGACGCGTGAGCCGCGACGTCGATCCGGTCGAGGTCGCGGGGGGCGCTACTGCGCCCGTGACCGCGGTAATGGAAATGGGCGAGCGAGAGCTCGGGACGCAGGCCGTCCCAGAGGTACTTCCAGACGAAGCCGTCGCACGCGATGCCGTCGCAGAACAAAGCCGTCAGCGCACGGGGGCCAGGCGCCCGCCGGACGTAGATCAGCGTTCCGTCGTCAGCTCGTACGTGAGCTTCGTCCCCGTGCCAGTCGGTCCCGTCCCCGACCTGGCCCGGACGAATCAGGCAGCGCCTTCCTCTTCTTCGTCGTCGCTGATGTCGTTGACGCTCGGGATCTTCTTGATCTCGAGGCGCGCCATCTTCCAGGCACGTTGAACGACCCAAGAGAGCGAGCGGTCGAGGCGGGCAGCCTCGTCCTTGATCTCCTGCAGCATCGACTCGGGGAAATACAGACTCTGCTTGCGCTTGTCGCTCCCGGTAGACTTGTTCGAGTCGCTTTCAGCCACGGCAAAACCTCTTGGGGCAAGGGTGGGCAAACGCCCTTCGATCTCCTACCTAGTACCATCCACAGGTCCCCAAGCGCAACCTCATCTCGTCCTGGGTCCCACATGCCAAAAAGCGAAAATCACCCAACAATTCCGAGCCACGGGGGGACTACGAGCGGAGGACGCACCGCGCATTTACTGAACGGCCCGGCCCGGACGGCGCTCTTCACGCTCGCGGCCTTCGCCGGCGGGGCCGTTTCCGCCGAGGTCGCCCGTGCCCGGACGGAGCGGCAGAGCCCCTACGCGATGATGGACCAGCTCGCGCGCGTCCTCGTCTGGATCGAGAACGAGTACGTCGATCCGGTCGACCGGGCGCGGCTCATCGAGGGCGGCATCAAGGGGATGGTGGCGGAGCTCGACCCGCATTCTTCGTACATGCCGCCCGAGGACTACGGCGTGTTCCAGGGCGACACGGAGGGACACTTCGGCGGCATCGGCGTGGAGGTCGACTTCTCGACCGACTCGGTCATCGTGATCGCGCCGATCGAAGGGTCGCCGGCCGACCTCGCGGGGATCCGTTCCGGCGATCGCATCGTTGCGATCGACGGACAGCCCGTGCGCGAGCGCAGCCCGGCGGATCTCGTGCGCACCATGCGCGGGGACCCGGGCAGCAAGGTGCTCGTCACGATCCGGCGCGAGGGCGTGGACCGCCTGCTTTTTTTCACGCTGGTTCGGCGCGTCGTCGTCGTGACGAGCATCTCGAGCAAGCTGCTCGACGGCAAAGTCGCCTACCTCAGGGTCAAGACGTTCCAGAGCGGCACCCACGCCGAGCTCATCGATCACGTCGGTCGACTGCGCAAAGCCGCAGGCGGCGCCTTCTCGGGCGTCGTGCTCGATCTCCGGAACAACCCAGGCGGTCTCGTCAACGAAGCAAGCGCGGTCGCGGACGAGCTACTCGACGGCGGCGTCATCTACACGACGCGCCGGCGCGGGCAGGTGGTGGACGAGGTGCGGGCCGACGCGGCCGGGGCACTGCGCAGCGGACCTGCCGTCGTGCTCGTCAACGAGTTCAGCGCGAGCGCCTCCGAGCTCGTCGCGGGCGCCCTGCGTGACCAGCACCGCGCGACCCTCGTCGGCGCCACGACCTTCGGCAAGGGCTCGGTGCAGACCATCATCGATCTGCCGGGCGGCGCCGGCCTGCGTCTAACGACGCTCCGCTACTACACGCCGAGCGGCCAGGCGATCCAGGCGCGAGGCGTCACGCCCGACGTGCTGGTCGGAGGCCAGCCGGGCGACTACGGCATCGTCCGCGAGCAGAACCTCGAAGGCCACCTGCCCGCGGTGGAAGGCGCGCTGACCGAGACGCCCTCCCCCGCGCTCTCACCGCCCGCCGAGCGCAAGGCAGGCGCCGGCCCTCTCACGACAGATGACGTCGATCATGGTGTCGTCCGCGATGTCCCGGCCGATCCGCGCGGCGGGCCGGACGTGGCGCTCGCGAAGGCGTACGAGATCGTGACGCATGCCCCGCCGGCGAAGCGCTGAACGTAGTCACTTATTTT
>DASUGE010000110.1:0-9494 GCA_036274215.1 Polyangiaceae bacterium
TATCGGATTCGCTCTACATCATGCACAAGGGCGAGATCGTCGAGCGCGGCACGCCCGACGACGTGACCCAGCGACCGAAGAGCGACGTGACGAAGCAGCTCCTCGACGACATTCCGGACGTTCACCGCGAGTGGATCAAGCGCGACGCGCCGGCGCCCGCGTAGACTCGCTCACCCCGGGGACCGACTGCTTTGCGTGCGTCGGGGAATCGGCCCCGGCACCATCAAGACCGACTACTGCCCGGTCGACGGAGCCGCTCGCGCTGAGCCGCGCCGGGACGCTCACGGTACTTCTCTCACGCGATGAAGCTTTTTGCGCTCGGGGGCTCGATTTGTCTCGTTCTCGCGTGCAGCAGCACGTCGGATGACGACGCTGGCCCCGGGGCACAGGCCGGGGGCGCGGGCCAGGCCGGGCACGGAACGGCGGGCGCCGCGGGTCACCCAGGAGGCGCGGGCGCTCCAACGACGGGCGGCACGGCGGGCGCGGGTCGGTCGGGCCAAGGTGGCGGCGCGGGCGGAGCGGGGGCGAGCGCTGGGGTCTCGGGAGCGACGGGAGCCACCGCCGGCGCCGGCAACGCGGCAGGAAGCGTGGCGGGCGGGGCCGCGGGAAAAGGCGGCACGAGCGGCGGGGCGGGACGCGGTGGTGGCGGCATCGGACCCGGTGGCTCGGGCGACGACGGGGGCGCAGTCGGTGAAGGCGGCGGCGTGAACGGCGCCTCGACCTACGACGAGGCCGTGCTCGCGGACGGACCCGTGGCGTACCTGCTCATGAACCACGCGGACGGAGCCGAGCCCGACGTGACGGGCCATGGCCGCGACGGCACGCACCAGGGCGGGGCGGCGACGCTCGTGAGCTTGCCGAACGGCGACCAGGCTTCCGAGCTCGACGGAGAGCAGGAGTACGTAACGATCGCTTCGCACGCGTCGCTCTCCGTGCCGACGACGGGCTCGCTCACGTGGGAAGTCTGGATTCGCCCGGACGAGCTCGAGTTCCCGAACGACAGCAACGGCTACGTGAACTTCATGGGCAAGTGCCAGAGCTCGAAGCAGAACTGCGAGTGGCAAGGCCGCATGTACAAGACCACGAATAGCGAGGACCGCTGCAACCGCATCTCCGCCTACATCTTCAACAAGACCGGCGGCCTCGGCTCCGCGGCGGACTGGCAGCCCGAGTGCGGTCTGATCGAAGCGGGCAGCTGGTACCACGTCGTCGGCGAGTACACGCTCGACACGACGCCCGACGATTGTCAGGACGCCGACACGTACCCGGGCTCGATCGAAATCTGGGTGAACGGCGTGAAATGGGACCACGATAGCCACGGCCAGACCGGCTGCATGAGCCAGTACGACGTGCTGCCGAGCGCGGAGAACAGCCCCGTGAACATCGGCACCAACGCGAAGGACGGCTGGTTTGCCGGCGCCATCGGCAAGGTCGCCTTCTACGACAAGCTCCTGCCGGAGAGCGCCATCCATCACCACTACCAGGTGATGACGGGCAAAACCCCCACGGGCTCGTGCGCCAGCGAATGCTCGTTCTGACGCGCAATCCGAACCTTTCAACGTGCAGAGGGGGCGATCCGATGCAACGGATCACGTCCGATGACTCGAGGACGCGCTAGAAATGTCGGCATGCTCGTTGCCGCTGGCGGCCTAGGGATCCTGCTCGCTTATTGGACCCTGCTCTTTGCCATGCAGCGCAATCTCTTGTTTCCAGGTGGGACCGGCGCGCCCGGATTCATCCGCCCGCACGACGCCGAGCAGGTATGGCTAGAGACGAGCACGGGCCGCGTGGAAGCATGGTACTTGCCGCCGCTCGCGGCAGCGCCGCACGCGGGCCGGAATCCGCTACTCGTCTACACGCACGGCAACGGCGAGCTCATCGACTTTTGGCCTGCGGCTTTCACGGAGCCGCGGCGCTGGGGGCTCGGCGTCTTGCTCGTCGAGTTTCCGGGCTACGGGCGCTCGCAAGGTCGTGCGTCGCAAGCATCGATTCGCGAGACGATGCTCGCCGCGTTCGAGTGGGTGCGCGGGCGTAGCGATCTAGATCCCGAGCGGATCGTCGCCCACGGGCGCTCGCTCGGCGGTGGGGCGGCGTGCTTGCTCGCAGCGAGCCGACCTGTCCGCGCCCTGATCCTCGAATCCACCTTCACGAGCGTTCGCTCCTTCGCCGGCAAGTTCGGTGCGCCGAGCTTCTTGGTGCGAGATCCTTTCGACAACCTCGACGTCGTGCGTCGTTTCGCGGGCCCGCTGCTCGTGCTTCACGGCGAGCGCGACGAGGTGATTCCTGCCGAGCACGGGCGCCTGCTCGCCGCGGCCGGGCGCAATGCGGAGCTCGCGTTTCTTCCGTGCGGGCACAACGATTGCGACATGGATTGGTCGCGCGTTCACTCCTTCCTCGCGAAGGCGCGAATCTTGCTCTAGAGTCGGGCCCATGGTGACCCGCGCGGAGCGCGAGCACGGGGGAGACGTGGACTACGAGCTTCACGGGGCCGGGTACGCCGTGCTGCGCCGCGCCGATCCGCGGATTGCCAACCTCGTGCACGCCGCGCTCGGGCCCGCCCGCACGGTGCTCAACGTGGGTGCGGGTGCCGGCTCCTACGAGCCGCGCGATCGGTGCGTCGTCGCTGTCGAGCCCGCGGCTGCCATGCGCGCCCAACGTCCTGCCCATCTGGCGCCGGCGATTCGCGCCTATGCGGAGAGCCTTCCGTTCGACGACGCATCGTTCGACGCGAGCATGGCGACGATCACGGTGCACCAATGGTCGGACGTGGAGCTCGGACTCCGGGAGCTTCGGCGCGTTACGCGCGGGCCCGCGGTGGTGATGACCTTCGACCGTGACGCGCTCGACCGCTTCTGGCTCGCCGAATACGCGCCGGAGCTCATCGCGTCCGAACGCCGGCGTTTTCCCGATCTCGCCCTCGTCGCGCGGGCGCTCGGTGGTGTGGTGGAGGTGCGACCGGTTCCGATTCCGAGCGACTGCAGCGACGGTTTCACGGAGGCGTACTATGCCCGGCCGGAGCGCTTCCTCGACCCCGCCGTGCGGCGCGGACAATCCGCGTGGACATTTCTCGCGGACGGCGTCGAGGCTGCGATCGTCGAGCGCTTGCGGCGCGACCTCCAATCCGGCGCCTGGGACGCACGCTTCGGCGCGCTGCGAGAAGCTCCCGAGCTCGTCGGCTCGTTGCGAATCGTCGTGTCGTCCCCTTCGACCGATTCCAGCCACACCCAACCATGAATTGACCATAGGTTGCGCGGCTCTCGCCTAGTCCGAGCGGCCGGGGTGTGCGCCGGCAAACCCGGGGAGTAGTTCGCTCGCATGGTCGACACGGTGTTGGGTTGGGTGTCCGAGCATTGGGTGATGATGGCGATTGTCGTCGTCGTGCTCCTGTTCCTGTTCAGTGGTTTTCGGCTGATTCCGAACAACAAGAGGGCAAAGGCCCCGGCGGCGTGCTCAGGCCGCCTTGATCCCGAGCGCCTTCTTGATCTTCCGATCGAGGGTGTCGGGCGTGAAGGGCTTCACGACGTACTCGTCGACGCCCTGGTCGAGCGCGCTCTCGAGCTTGCCGCACGTGCCTTCGGTCGTGATCATGAGGATCTTCACGCGCTGATCGACCTTGCGCACCTTGGTCACGAACTCGAGGCCGTCCATCTCGGGCATGTTCCAGTCGCTCAGGATCACGCCGAAGTTGCCGTCGAGGAACTTGTCGAGGCCCTCCTTGCCGCTGGCCGCTTCGATGACGCGGGCGCCGCGCAGCTCGGTCTTGCCGAGGGCGCTGATGATGATCTTCCGCATCGCGGCGGAATCGTCGACAACGAGTACGTTCATGGGGAGTTCTTCTTTCCTTCTGTTGCTTCGTTCACCGCGCGCCGCAGGTCGTGGCGCGAGAAGGGCTTGCCGATGACGAAGCACGCGCCCGCCTTGCGGGCCCGCGCCACGTTCGCTTCCGAATCGTCGGAGGTGATGAACCCGAAGCTCACTTCGACGCCGTCGTCGTGCAGTTGCTCCAGGAGCTCGATTCCCGACATTTCCGGCATGTTGAAGTTCGCGAGCACGAGGTCGGGCGGGCTCGAGCGGATCGAGTCGAGCGCTTCGCGTCCGTTCTCGGCCTCGGAGATGTTGGCTTCATCGTAGCGAGCGCCGCGCAGCGTGCGCCGGATCAGCGCGCGCATCGCTTTGCTGTCGTCGACCACCAGGATCCTCATCGCGCTGCTCCTTTCAGCACGTTGACGAGCACCATGCCGCCTTCGCACTCGAACCACTCGTGCTCGGGCGGCGCCGGGTTCACCTGGCCGAACGGCACGTCTATGACGTTCGGTACGGATAGCTTGCAATCCCCCTTGAGCAGCGTCTTGTAGTTGCCGCCCACCATGTTGGTGAGCTCGCCGAGCGCGTCGCGGATCTCGCCCGCGTCGGCCTCGGCGGGCGCCTTACCGAACATCGCCGCGGCAGCGCGTCGTGCCAGGTTCGTCGAGCAGCCGAGCGTCACGGCGCCCTGCCAGGTGCCGGTGATCGTGACCTTGCCGAGCACGAACTCCTGCGCGCCCGCTTTCCCGGCGTCGAACTTGACGGGCTGAATGCGGAACCCGAGCACCATCGACCAGACGTTCTTGGTGATCTCGTGAAGCTTTGCAGTCGGGATCTCGGCGCTCATCTCCCCGTTCCCCGGAGCGCCTCGTCGGCTTCGGCGCGCATCACGTCGCACACGAGCTGCCAGAGGCCATCCGTCGTGCCCGGGCGGAGCCCCGCCGAGCTCGGAAGCTCGCGCTTGTGCCAGCCGCTCGACTGCGGGCGCACCGTCGGGATCTCGTCTTGAATGCTCGCGAGAGCGGTTCCTGTTTTTGGAGTTCGTTTGGCCATCGGATAAGCTCGCGGTCTCGAGTTGAGACGCTGGATTGAGTGCCGTTCGGCGCTTCAGCGGCTGCAACAAGCGCGCCACGACGACCCGGTCGCGGTTTGCCGCGCGAATCGGTCCGAGCCCTCGGAAACGGCCTCCGCGATCCTGGACGAACGGGTCCGGAAAGCCGGATGCAGTCGTCGGCGGAGGCGCACCCACACGGCCCATTCAGGCCCGAAAACAGCTGTGGTTTCGCTGGCCCGTGAATTGCACGGCTGAGCCTCTCCCGAGGGACCCTGTCCATGAAGAGTGAAGCCCCTGCGAAGAGCCACGCCGCGAAGGTGCAGCGCGACGCCGAGACCATCGAGCTTTTGGGGGACTTCGTCACCGAGAGTGAGGACGGTCTCGGACGGGTCGACGAGATCCTGCTCGAGGCGCAGCGCGCGGCCGTCTCCGACGAGCAGGTCAACGAGCTATTCCGCGTTTTCCACACCATCAAGGGGGTGTCAGGGTTCCTCGAGGCCCACGATGTCACGCGCTTGGCGCACGTGACCGAAACCCTGATGGATGGCGCCCGCGCTCACCGCTACAGGCTCGACGGCAAGGTGCTCGACGCCGTGTTCGAGGCGTCCGCGGCGATGCGCACGCTCCTCCACGAGGTGCGGCAGGCGGCGCAGAGCGACTGCGCCATCCCGACGGATCCCGAGCTCCACGTGCTGATCCACCTGATCGAGCACGCGACGGATCCCGACGCCGCAGGAACGGCGAAAGCATCTCTCCGCCCGAGCGCCAAGCGCGCGGAGCCGCTACCGAGCCGCGCTCCGCGTGCCGCATCGCGCGCGCCCGCCGCGCCGAGCATCCCCGTAAAGGCTTCGGCCGGTCCGCCGCGACCGAGCCTGCTCGAGCGGTTGTCGGCGCGGCCGCCGAAGATCACTGCGGCCGAAGCCCCGAGCGGAGCCGCGGACTCCGGCGGCGCCGTGCGCCTGCGCGAGACGGTCAAGGTCGATCTCGAGCGCATCGACAGCGTGGTCGAGATGATCGGCGAGCTCCTCATCGTCGAGTCGATGGTGATGAGCGCTGGAGAGATCCAAGGTCTCTCGTCGCCGCGCATCGCGAACTACCTCGGCCAGCTCACCAAGATCAGCCGCGATCTGCAGGGTGTGGCGATGCGCATGCGCATGATTCCGGTGCGCGGCGTGTTCCATCGCATGGCGCGCCTCACGCGTGACCTCTCGCGCAAGACGGGAAAATCCGTGGAGCTCGTCCAGGTGGGCGAGGCGACGGAGATGGATCGCAGCATGGTGGAGCGCATCGAAGAGCCGCTCGTGCACATGATCCGCAACGCCATCGACCACGCCGTCGAGCAGGCCGCGGACCGCGTGGCCCAAAACAAGCCGGAAACGGCCACCATTCGCCTGTCCGCGCAGCACGAGGCCGGCGCCGTGACGATCGAGATCTCGGACGACGGACGCGGGCTAAGGCGCGAAGCGATCCTCGACAAGGCGCGCGAGCGCGGGCTCGTGAAGGACAACGGCGAGCGCCTCTCGGACGAAGAGGTGTTCGCGCTGATCTTCCTGCCGGGTTTCTCGACCGCCGCTCAGGTGAGCGAGCTCTCGGGGCGCGGCGTCGGCATGGATGTCGTGAAGCGCAGCATCGAGGCCATGCGTGGTCGCGTCATGATCCGCTCGAAGCCCGGCGCCGGCACGACGTTCAAGCTGGTGCTGCCGCTCACGCTCGCCATCATCGACGGCATGCTGGTCTCGTGCGGTCCGGAGACGTACATCATTCCGAGCCTCGCCATCGTCGAGTCGCTGCAGATGGCGCCCGGCATGCTGCGCACCGTGGCCAGTCGCGGTGAGCTTCTGAACGTGCGCGGCGAGGTGCTGCCGCTGCTGCGCCTGCGTCAGCTCGTCGGCTTGTCGGGAGATGCGCCGGCGGCCGACCAAAGTCGCGTCGTCGTCGTCGAGAGCCTCGGCAAGAAGGTCGGGCTCGTCGTGGACGAGGTGATGACTCAGCAGCAGATCGTGATCAAGCCGCTCTCGTCCCACCTCGGGGATACCGACTTCTTCGCGGGTGCAGCCATTTTGGCCGACGGACGCGTCGGTTTGATTCTCAACGTCGACCGGCTCGGCGCCGTCACGGCACCGAGTCCCCGTGCGCGAAAGCTCGAAGCCGCGCCCCCGAGCCCATGACCACTCCCGCCTCCTACATCACCTTCAAGCTCGGCGACGAGGAGTACGGCATCGAGCTCGTGAAGCTTCGCGAGCTGATCGGCCTGCTCGAGATCACGCGCCTGCCGCGGGCCCGCCCGCACATTCGCGGCCTCATCAATCTGCGCGGCAAGGTGATTCCGGTCGTCGACCTCCGCATCAAGTTCGGGATGCCGCCGGCCGAGCCGACGCATCAGTCGGTGATCATGGTCGTGCAGCTCGACGCCGGGAACGCGGGCTCGACCACCGGCATCCTCGTGGACGAGGTGCTGGAGGTGCGCGCGATTCCGAAGGAAGAGGTCGAGCCTTCGCCGAACCTCAGTGAGCACGTGGATATGTCGTTCATCCATGGCGTGGGCAAAGTGGACACCCGCGTCGTCTTCCTGCTCGATATCGAGCGCATCCTGCGCCACGATACGAGCGAGCCTGCCCGCAGCGTCGAAGGGGTGGGGCTTTCGTGCTGAGCGTTCTCATCGCCGACGACTCGCTCGTCATGCGCCGCATGGTGGCGCGCTCGCTCGAGCTCGGTGCCCAGCTCGCGGCTGACATGCTGTGCGTCGACGCGAGCGACGAGCAAGCGGTTGCCCAGGCGGGCGGCGCGGGGCGTCACCCTCGTGAGTGACGCGGGGCACCCGATCCGCATCGAGCTCGTGCTCGCCGAGAAGAAGCAGAACTAAGGGGCCCAAGCGGCCGTTCCGAAGCGGTGTCGAACGCCGTTTCCGCCGAAAAGAACCCCCGCTAGCCCGCTTCGCGCGCGCTGCTAGCGTTCGTGCATGGCGAGCCACGGGAGACGGCGCGAGCGGGACTCGCTGTCGCTCATCGTGGCGCTGGTGCTCCACGCCGGGGCCATGCTTGCCGTCCGACACTGGGTGAAGCAGCACCCGATGGCAGCCTCTCCACGCGTCGCCATCACCGACCCGACGATCCTCTGGGGCCTAGCGGAGGAAGTTGACCTCGAAGCGTCACCGGCGCCGCCTGTCGACGCAGCACTCGATCCGCCCGCGCAGGGTGAGCTCGGGATGGGCAAAAGGGCGACCCAACCCGGGGTCCGCCGAGCGCCTGCAGTGCAGCCCGCAACGCCGATCGAAAAGACGCCTGAGGCGTCGCCCGAACCCGTCGCGCTCGCAGAGCTCGAACCCGCGCCGAGCCCCTCCGTCGCGCCGGCGGGTCGCGAGGGCCCGATCGATCTCGGACTCGGTCCCGACGGCTGGCAGCGCTGGGTCGGCGTGCTGCCGAACGAGCCTCGGGCTCCGCGCACGGAAGCGCGGGGTCGCCCGGTCGTGCGCGCCCCTCCGGTGAGCAGCACGGGTGGGCTGCAAGAAGGCCTCGAGGCGAGCGACAGGAAGCTCGGCATGGGCCCGTCGGGGCGCGTGGCGACGGCGTTATTTCAGGCCGCGCACGCGCCGGATGCACCCGAGACGGGCTCCGCGCTCTTCAACGTGACCGTGCTGCGCACGGGCGCCGTCGAGGTAACGCTCGGCGAGACGACCGATCGTCGCTGGCAAGCGGTTGCGACGCACGCGGCCGAAGCGCTGCGACAGGCGCCGCCGCGCATCCCACCACCGCGCGAAGGTTACCGCCTCACCCTGCGCATTACGGCGGAGGAGACGATGCCGAACGGCCTCAGGCGCAAGCAGCTTCACGGCGCGCGGCTCGAAGTCGAGCCGCTTCGCTTTCGCGACCAACGCGCCGCGGAGCGCGAGGTCGAGCTCAAGAATCCGGTCGTCGGCGTCGGTCCCGACCAGCAGGATTTTCGTGGTAGCCCGATCGTCATGGACCTGCCGGGCGTGTACGTGACCGGCGTCGGACGAGTGTGCAGCTATCGATTCGGCATCTCCGTCACTGGACTCTTGCTGCAGGGTGGCTGCGACCTGGCCAACGCCGGCGCGAAGCTCCAGCGCATCGTGCGCACCGAAGTCCGCGAGCAGTCTGCGTTCTGAAGGCGTCGGGAGCTTTCGCTACCCGCTCTTGCCTTCGAGAATGGCGCCGTCGGCGGTCATGCCGAGCACCCAGCCGACGTCCGCGATGACGCCGATGAACGGTGCGTGCCATTGTGGGTCCCGCCAGTGCGGACGCCAGGCCTCGCCGACTTTCTGGTCACGGCCAAGGATCTGCCCGCGGCCGGTGGTCCATTCGTAGTCCATCACGTCGACCGCCGCGGCCGCGAGGTCGATCTCCCCCGGAACGTGCGAGACGGTCGCGCCGCCGGCGTCGACACGCAGGGCGACCCCGCCGCTTCCGACCAGCATGGCGACGCCCCGCTCGGCCGCCGATGCTCCAGCGATGAACGCACGGAGCGGCGGCGTCTCGAGGAGCTCGAGCCCCGCGCTCTCCGGCGTGTAGATCGCTGCGAAGCCGGCGCCCTGCTCGAGCCGACCGCCGACGAGCCAGCGTCGCTCGTCGAGTCGAGAGAGCGCGTTCACGTGCGCGACGCCCGAGAGCGCGAGCGG
>DASUGE010000111.1:0-3261 GCA_036274215.1 Polyangiaceae bacterium
CCAGCGCGCCGCGGCCTCGGTGTCGTAGGCCTTGGTCGCGACCAACACCCAATCGACCGGAGTGGCGTGCGCCGGATCGGTGAGGACGCGAGGCGACGCGGCGATGCGACCTTCCGGGGTCTCGACCTCGAGATGGTCGAAGGCGGTGCGCGCGCAGACGGTGACTTCGTTGTCCGGATCCTGGGCGAGCCACGCGGCGAGAATTCCGCCGATGGCGCCTGGACCAACGATCGCGATTGTCGGCATGCACGAAACTACCCCCGGCGTCGGAGGCCTACAATCAGCACGATTGGCAATGCGCTCCTGTCAGCTCGTCGTCGTCGCCTCGAGCGCCGCGGCGTGTTCGATGGGCCGTGGCGCCAGCGAATCGTCCGTGCGTGGACGGTAGCCCAGCGCCTCGGCCACGTGCGCGGCGGTGATGCCCGCGCTGTCCTCGAGGTCCGCGATCGTGCGCGCCACGCGAAGCACGCGATGGAAAGCGCGCGCGGAGAGATGCAGTCGTTCCGCGGCGCCACCGAGCAATGTGCGCGCCGAGCGCTCCAACCCACCATGCGCGTCGAGCCATCGTCCCGGCGCGCGCGCGTTGCACGAGTCGTCGCGATATCGCGCGCGCTGACGGCTGCGCGCCGCTTCGACGCGCAGGCGGATGTCGGCCGACCGCTCGCCCTGTGCGGAGGCAGCGAGTCGCGCGATGCTCACCGGCGGCACCTGCACGTGCAGGTCGATCCGATCGGCGAGTGGACCGGAGAGACGGCCGCGATAGCGGAGCACGTCCGCCGCGGCACAGATGCACGCGCGGGCCGGATCGCCCGCGTGGCCGCAGGGGCATGGGTTCATCGCGGCAACGAGCGCGAAGCGCGCCGGATAGCGCAGCGAGGCGGCGGCCCGCGCGATGGACACGAAGCCATCCTCCATCGGCTGACGGAGCGCTTCGAGCACGGCGCGCGGAAACTCGAGCAGCTCGTCGAGAAACAGAACGCCGTGATGCGCCAGACTCACCTCGCCGGGCCGCGGCGTGGAGCCCCCACCGACGAGCCCCGCGGTGGAGACGGAATGGTGTGGCGCCCGGAAAGGCCGGCGCGTCACGGCACCGAGCGTCGGGTCGAGCAGGCCGGCGACGCTGTGCACCGCGGTCACCTCGAGCGACTCCGCGGTGGTGAGGGCGGGGAGAATCGTCGGCAGGCGCCGCGCGAGCATCGTCTTCCCCGAGCCGGGAGGGCCGATGAGCAGAACGCCGTGTCCTCCGGCAGCGGCGATGGTGAGCGCGCGCTTGGCGCTTTCCTGACCGGCCACGTCGGAGAAGTCGGCAACGTCGCTCGCCTCGCTCGTGGCCGCGACGTGCTCGATGCTCGGCAGCGCGTTGCGGCACAACCACTCCACCAGCTCGGAGAGCGTCGTCGGGGCAACGAGGGACAGCTCGCGTACGAGCGAGGCCTCGCGGAGGTTCGCGCGGGGAAGCACGAACGCGGACTTCGCCGACGCGTCCGCGCGTGCGGCGAGCATCCGCGCGATCGAGAGTGCGCCACGGACGGGACGAACGGAACCGTCGAGCCCGAGCTCACCGACGAAGGTGTGACGTGACACGGCCTCCGATTCCAGCACGCCCGCGCCAACGAGCACGCCGAGCGCAATCGGCAGATCGAACGCCGTTCCTTCCTTCCGGATGTCCGCGGGCGCCAGGTTGATCGTGATGCGCCGCGGCGGCACGGTGAACCCGGCGTTGAGCAGCGCCGCGCCTACCCGCTCGCGGCTCTCCTTCACCGCACTCGCCGGGAGCCCCACCGTCGTCCAGTTCGGCAGTCCGTTCGCGACGTCCACCTCGACGGTGACGTCGTAGGCATCGATGCCGAGGACGGCGGCGGAGCGAATCGCGGCGAGCATGCGTGATGATCGCGCCCGCGCGCTCGGCGCCATCATCCGGAAAGCGCACGCCTCGGCGAATGCGCGCAACCCCGGATTGGCGGCAGCGCGTGGGGCGGATGACGGCCCTCCGCGCGCCGCTCGGCGGCTACGGGGACGCGCTACCGGGACGCGGCTACCTTCGGCTGCTTGTCGAGCAGGTTCTGCGCGGCCATCTGATGCGCCTGGAACGCCGGCGCGACCTTCGTGACCAGCGCGCGCGCTTCCGGATTCTGCAGCGCGGGGAGGAGCGTGGTCGTCACGGCCTCGATCACGGCTTTGTGGAACGCGACCTCGTGCTCGAGGAACGCGCGATCGAACGCCTTGCCGTTCGCGGCCTTCAGGGCCTTCACGGCGGCCTCGTGATCCTTCGCCATGGCGAAGTCCTTCGGCGGCGTGGGCGTCACCCCGAGCTTCTTTGCCAGGTCGCGGCCCTGCTGGCGCACCACCGTGTGATCGTGGGCGAGCATCGCGCCGAACTCCCGGACTTCCTTCGTCGTTCCCTTCTTTTCGGCGATTTGCCCGGTCTCGATGTCCCACGTATTGGCCGCATCGAAGATCGCGATGATGGTCGGATCATCGAGCTTCAGGGCCGGCGCGGTGGCCGTGCGCGGGTTGACGGCACCGAGAGCGACCAACGTCGAAGCGAACACGAGACCAAGGGAGAATGTGGTTGCGCGCATCCAGAGGCTCCTCGAGAAAATGGTGAATGGACGTGCCGCTAAAGCGGCAGGTGAGCCGAGAATGGCGACGGGGATTCTATTTGTCAAGATTTTTATTGACTTATTCTCCGGCGCTATGTTTCTTTGTCGAACCGGAGGTACGCGCTGATGCGTTGGTGGGAAAAGCAGATCGGCGGGACGGCCCGCGGGCGGATCATCGCGCTGCTCCGGCGCGGAGCGTCGACCGTCGAGGAGCTCGCGGTGGAGCTCGGCGTGACCGACAACGCCGTCCGGGCACATCTGCAGCTCCTGGAGCGCGAGGGGCTCATCCAGGCGTCGGGGACGCGCCAGGGGCCGGGCGCCGGCAAGCCGGCGACGACGTACGAGCTGTCCGAGCGCTCCGAATCGGCCCTGTCCAGCGCCTATGCTCCGGTGCTCACCGCCCTGCTCCAGATCCTCGCCGAGCGCATGCCCCCGGAGTCGCTCGACGACATCCTCCGTCAGGTCGGAAG
Organism: Polyangiaceae bacterium; assembly: GCA_036274215.1. GTDB lineage: Bacteria > Myxococcota_A > Polyangia > Polyangiales > Polyangiaceae > PMG-095. Next base: position 3,074 of record DASUGE010000111.1, read on the forward strand.
GCGGATCGGGCCCGCCTCCCCCGAGGGCGGCTCCCTGGACGCGCGCGTGCGCGCCGCCGCGAAGCTGTTATCGGGACTCGGCTCGGAGCTGGACGTGGAGCGTACGCCAGACGGCTACGCACTCTGCGGGTACGCCTGTCCGCTCGCCAGCGCCGTGCGCGGTGAGCCAAGGGCGTGTCACGCCGTGG
>DASUGE010000112.1:0-8175 GCA_036274215.1 Polyangiaceae bacterium
CACGCCGACGACGCGGCACGGCACGGAACCGGCGAGGGTCACCGTCTCGCCCAGCGGATCTCGGTCGCCGAACAGCTCGCGCACGTTCGTCTGACCGAGGACGCAAACTTTCGCGCGCTCGTCGAGATCGGACTGATCGAAGTTGCCGCCCGCGGCGAGCTCCCACGAGTGCAAGTCGATGTAGCCGGGCGCGACGCCGTTGACCCAAGTCGGTCGCTGCTCCCCGCCGAACGCGACGGGCGTGTTGCGGCGCGCCACCGGCAGCACACGCGCGACGGTCGTCGCCTCGCGCTGGATGAAGCGCACGTCGGCGTCCGTGAGCGGCACCGCCGGCCGCGGATTCGAGCCCGGGTTCGAGGTCTGGAGCTTGATGAGGTTCGTGCCGAGCACCTCGAATTGGGCGACGACGGAGCGACGCGCGCCCTCCCCGAAGCTCACCATCGCGATGAAGGCGCCCACGCCGATGGCGAGGCCGAGCATCGTGAGCGCGCTCCGGCCCGGCTGGCGGATCACCAGCTTGAACGCGAGCCGCCACGTCTCACGACCGAGGCCCATCGGGCACCTCCGCGCGGTCGACGACGCGGCCGTCGCGCAAGAAGATCTGGCGGTCGGCGTACTCTGCGACCTCCGGATCGTGGGTGACGAGAATGATGCTCGTCTTGCGCTCGTCGCGGAGCTCGAGCAGAAGGCGCATGATCTCGGCGCCCGTCTTCGTGTCGAGCGCTCCGGTCGGCTCGTCCGCGAGCACGACGGGCGGCCGCCCCGTGAGGGCGCGCGCGATCGCGACGCGCTGGCGCTCGCCCCCCGAGAGCTGCGTCGGGAAATGCTCGTGGCGATGCGACAGGCCCACGCGCGCGAGGAGCTCGCGTCCCATTGCCTCGCTCTTCTCGCGCGGTACGCCTGCGTAGTGGAGCGGCAGGGTCACGTTCTCGAGCGCCGTCGCGTGACCGAGCAGGTGAAACGACTGGAAGATGAAGCCGATGTAGTGGAGGCGCACCCACGCCTGCTCTTCCCGCGTGAGGGCCGACACGTCCGAGCCGCCGAGCACGTACGCGCCGCGCGTGGGTCGATCGAGGCAGCCCAAGATGTTGAGCAGCGTCGACTTGCCGGAGCCGGACGGACCGCGCAGGGCGACGATCTCCCCGTGCGCGATGCTCATGTCGACGCCGGCGAGCACCGGCACGCTGCCGACGCTGTTCGGGTACACCTTGGTCAAGCCGCGCGTTTCGATCACGGGGGCGCCCGTCGTGGTCGCGTTCGCCAGCATGGCTCTCAGCGTCCGAGCTTGATCCCGGGGCCCGAGCCCTTCGACGGCTCCGGATTCAGCACGCCGAGCGCGAGCCGCGTGCCGACGGGGAGCGCGTTCGGAGCGTCGGGCTCGATCGCCGTGAAGGCGCCGTCGCTGAGCCCCGGTTTGACGCGCACCGCTTCGAGGCCGCTCGGCGTGACGGTCCACACCTGACGGCGCGCCGCACCCTCCCCTGCCCCTTCGGGCCGGAAGCGCAGCGCCGCCTCGCGCACGGCGAGCGCATTCTCGGCGCGATCGACCTCGATCGTCACCGTCGCCGTCATGCCCGGCAAGAGGGCGCGGCCCGGATTGTCCGCGCTGAGCTCCACCGGGTAGCGGACCGCCGAGGAGCCGCGCTGCGCGTCGATGCCGATGCGCACGACCTTGCCGTCGAACGTGCGCCCCGGAAACGCGGGCACCGCGAAGTGCGCGAGCTGCCCCGGGTGAAGCTGCCCGACCTCGGACTCGGCGACGTCCGCGTCGACGCGCAGGGTATCGAGAGCCGAGCCGACGACGAAGCCGCCCCCGCGCTTGTCCGCAGCCGCCGGCGGAGCGAGCGACGCCGGCGCCTGCAAGACGACGCCGTCGATGGGCGACGCGAGCGTCGTGAGCGTCTGGGAGAGCTGGGCCGATTTCAGGCCCTGCGTCGTCGCCGTGCGCTCGGCGCGCGCCGTGGCGAGAGCGGCTTTGGCTTTCGACTCCGCCGACTTGGCCGCGACGAGATCCGCGGCGCTCGCGAGCTGCTTCTCGAGCAAGCGCTCCGTGCGCTCCCGCGTCTCCGTCGCAGCGGCGACCGCCGTCTCCGCCTCGGCCACGCGACTGCCCGCGGCGGCGAGCGTCGCCTGGGCTCCGCTCAACGCGATCTGTGTAGCGCGCGCGTCGAGCTGCGCGAGCGGCTGACCGGCCGCCACGCGATCGCCCTGGCGCGCCAGGAGCTTCACGATCGAGCCCTGCTCGGGCAGAGCCACCTCGACCCGCGTTGTCGCATCCAGGTGTCCCGTGGCTTCGACGATCTTCACGACCGTGCGCCGCTCGACCTGCGTGGTTCGGTACTGGACCGGCTGCGGCCGATTGCGCGCCACGAGCACGACCGCTCCCGCGCAGGCGGCGGCTCCGAATACGGCGAGCGTCACCCAGCGCCGGCGCCGGACGCCGCGCCGAACCTCGGGGGGGATGACGAGCGATTGCTCCAAGAGTTCAGCCTGCACGTTCGCGATCTTAGGCGGCGCGCGTCCTACCTTTGCAAATCCTCTGCCACTCGCCAGCCCTAAATCCGGGCCGCCGGCGCGGGCGCGGGGAATTTCGCGACTCTGGACGCTTTCCGGCGGCCGGCCCGCGAAACCGGGGCGCGTTCGAGCGCGCCCTTATCGAATTCCTAGCATACGTGCTTACCCGAGTGTGGCGAACGAGCGTCAGCCGTCGTCACGCATTTTCACACCCGCGCGCCGAGCGGCGCGGCGGAAGTTCGAGCGATCGAGTCCGGACAGGCGCGCCGCCTCCGACACGTTGCCCTGCGCGCGATCGAGCGCGCTCTGAAAGTAGGCCGTCTCGAAGGCGGTGAGCACCTTGGCCTTCGCCACCGGGAACGGCAGCTCCGCGAGCGCGGCGGCCGCCGGGGTGCCGTTCGGTCGGGGTGTCGGCGGCTTCAGCTGCTCGGTATCGGGCGGCAGATCCTTGGGCTCGATGCGCTCCCCCGCGCAGAAGACGACGGCGTGCTCGATCGCATTCTCGAGCTCGCGCACGTTGCCCTGCCAGTACTGGTTCTTCAAGAGCTCGAGCGCCGGCGGGCTGATGCCGCGAATCGGCCGGTTCGCGCGTTCCGCGTACTTTTGAACGAAGTGCTGCGCGAGGAGCGGGATGTCCTCGGGCCGCTCGCGGAGCGAGGGCAGGACGATCGCGACGACGTTCAGCCGATAGTAGAGATCCTCGCGGAACCGACCTTCCGTGATGCGCGTCTTCAAGTCCACGTTGGTGGCGGCGATCACGCGCACGTCGACCGTCTTGGTGTCGTTCGAGCCGACGCGCTTGATCTCCGCTTCTTGGAGCGCGCGTAGCAGCTTCACTTGCGCGAGCGGCGGCAGATCGCCGACCTCGTCGAGGAACAGCGTGCCGCCGTCCGCGACCTCGAACAACCCGGGGCGTGAGGTGGTCGCGCCCGTGAACGCGCCCTTCACGTGACCGAAGAGCTCGCTCTCGACGAGGTCGACGGGAATGGCCGAGCAGTTCACGGGCACGAACGCCTTGCCCGAGCGCGCCGAGTGCTGGTGAATCGCGCGCGCCGTGAGCTCCTTGCCCGTACCGCTCTCGCCGAGGATGAGCACCGTCGACGCCGTGGTCGCGACGCCGAGCGCGAGCCGGTATACCTCCTGCATCTTCGGCGAATTGCCGATCAAGCCGCCGAACTTCTGCATCTGCTCGAGCCGGCGCTCGAGCATCACGGCGTGATCCACGAGGCGCCGGTGCTCGGCGGCCTTCGTCACGGCGAGCACGACCTCGTCGTTCGAGCGGAAGGGCTTGGTGAGGAAGTGGTGGGCGCCCGAGCGCACGGCCTGCACGGCCGTCTCGACGTCGCCGAACGCCGTCATCAGGATCACCTGCGTGCCCTGGTGACGCTGGCGGACGTGCGCGAGCACTTCCAGTCCGCCGACGCGCGGCATCATCAGATCGACGAGCACGACGTCGAACGTCTCCTCGGCGAGGATCTCGATCGCCATGGCGCCGTCGTCCGCCGTCTTCGCGCTGATGCCGTGCGCTTGCAGCAGGCGCGACAGCGCGCGGCGAAGCCCCGGCTCGTCGTCGACCACGAGGACGCGTGGCGGCGCCGCCGCGAGGCTCGGCCCGCCGAGCTCCCCCGGGCGAATGCTCGCTTCCATCAGCTCTGCCCCCGGTTCTCCGGCGGGCCTCCCTGCGAGCCGACGAACGGCGTGTAGATTTGGCCCTCCTGCTGGTAGACGCAAACGCGCCCCCCACCCTCGCGCTTCGCGCAGCCGAGCGCGACGTCGGCCGAGCGCAAGAGCGAGTCACGCGTGCGCACGTCGCGCGACGGGAACAGCGCCACGCCCGCCGACACCGAGACCGGATGGGCCGCGACGCCGTTCGTCACCACCGGACGCTCCCTGAGCTCGCGGAACAGACGCTCCGCCACCGAGACCGCGCCCGCAAAGTGGAGCCCCGGCAGCACGAGCAGGAACTCGTCCCCGCCGAAGCGCGCGAGCACGTCTTCCGAGCGCGTGCCGCGCCGGAGCGTGTCGGCTACGTGCCGGATGACGTGATCGCCGTGCGCGCGGCCCCCGAGCTCGTTTTGCAGCTGCAGGCGATCGATGTCGACGGCCATGCAGGCGAGCGACTCATGGTGCCGCTCGGCGCGCTTGTACTCCTCGCCGAGGCGCACCTGCAAGTGCCGGTAATTGTAGAGGCCCGTGAGATCGTCGAAAATACTCAGCTGCTCGAGGCGCTGCCGCGACTCGGCCACGTGATCGTGGAGGCGTTTGATGCGCAGCATCGCCTCCACGCGCGCGAGCAGCTCGTTCTCGTCGAAGGGCTTGCAGACGTAATCGTCGGCGCCGATCTTCAGGCCCTCCACCCGGCTCTGGCTGTCGGTCTTCACCGTCACCAGAACGACGGGCAGGAAAGCGCCGCTCGTCATACCCTTGAGGAGGCGACAGGCTTCGAGCCCGCCGAGGCGCGGCATCAGCACGTCGAGCAGCACGAGCGAAACACCGCCGCGCGCGACGCGCTCCACCGCGGCCTGCCCGTCGGCGACCACCTCGACCTGATGGCCGCGCGCACGAAGCATGCCGGCCAGGAGCTCTCGCGTCAGGCGATCGTCGTCTGCGACCACGATCGTGCCGAGCCGAGCCGAGTGTGGAGGATCGCTGGCCGGCGGAGCCATGAGGTCGAGCTTACATCTGGGGCCAGAACCGAGGTAGTGCTATCAGGGGCGACAGCGAGCGAGGTTCTCATGGAAGCAACGGCGGACATCGGGCTGATCGGACTGGCGGTGATGGGGCAGAACCTGGCGCTGAACATCGCCGACCACGGGTTCAAGCTGGCGGCCTACAACCGCACGACGGCGACGATGAAGGACTTCGTCGCACAGAATCCGCACACGCCCGGCGGCCTCGTCGGTTGCGCGACCATGCGGGAGCTCGTGCAGGCGGTGAAGCGTCCCCGCAAGTTCATCATTTTGGTGAAGGCGGGCGGCGCGGTCGACGCGGTCGTGAAGGAGCTCCTCGAAGCGGGCATCGAGCCGAACGACATCGTCGTCGATTGCGGCAACAGCTTGTGGACGGACACGATCCGGCGCGAGAAAGAGTACGCCGCTCGCTGCAAGTTCTTCGGCTCGGGCGTCTCGGGCGGCGAGGTGGGCGCGCGCTTCGGACCGTCGCTGATGCCGGGCGGCGATCCCGATTCCTGGCAGCACTTGAAGCCGATCTGGGAGGCGGTCGCTGCGAAGGTCGACGAGAAGACGGGCAAACCGATCGAGACCGGTGAGCCCGGCAAGCCCGTCGTGGGCGGTGTGCCGTGCACGGCGTACCTCGGGCCGAACGGCGCCGGGCACTACGTGAAGATGGTGCACAACGGCATCGAGTACATCGACATGCAGCTCATCTGCGAGGCGTACACGCTGCTCGAGAACCTGCTCGGCATGCGCCCCGACCAGCTCGGGAAGGTGTTTTCGCGCTGGAACGAGGGCGATCTCGACTCGTACCTGATTCAGATCACGGCCGACATCCTCGGCCAGAAGGACCCGCACGACCCGAGCGCGTTCCTCGTCGATCGCGTCCTCGACACGGCCGGGCAAAAGGGCACCGGCAAGTGGACGAGCGTGAACGCGCTCGACATGGGCATTCCCGCCAACGCCATCTCCGAAGCCGTGTTCTCACGCTGCCTGAGCGCGCTCAAGGAGGAGCGCGTCGCGGCAAGCGCCGTGCTCAAAGGCCCCGCGGCGGCGCCATTCAGTGGCGATCGCGCCGACCTGATCGACGCCGTGAAGGACGCGCTCTACTGCTCGAAAATCTGTGCCTATGCGCAAGGCTTCCAGCTGATGCGCGAAGCGCAGCGCGAGTACGGGTGGAAGCTCGACTTCGGCACGATCGCTTCGATCTTCCGCGGCGGGTGCATCATCCGCGCGCGCTTCCTCCAGAAGATCACGGAGGCGTACCGCAACAATCCCGAGCTCGTGAACTTGCTGCTGGATCCGTATTTCAAGGAGCAGATCACGCGCGCCCAGGCGCACTGGCGCATGGTGGTCGGCCTCTCGGCGAGCCACGGCATCGCCGCGCCGGCGTTCATGAGCGCGCTCGCGTATTACGACGGCTATCGGAGCGCGCGCCTGCCGGCGAACCTACTCCAGGCGCAGCGCGACTACTTCGGAGCGCACACCTACGAGCGGACGGATCGACCGCGCGGCCAGTTCTTCCACACGGATTGGCCGGAGCCGGGACGGCCCGAGCTCAGCGTGAAGTCCTCCGGCCACTAACGGCGCAATCGCGCGCCGGCGAAGCGCTCGTGCGGCGTGCCGAGCGCGACGGCTTTGTCCGGCTTCTTCACGAGGAAGTCCGGCTGGAACTCGAGCTTCATGTAGACCTTGGCGTCGGGGCTCCAGAAGAAGCTCCGGCGCTGGCCGTCGGGGCCGAGCTGCCCCGTGATGTTCGCGTACCCGAACTCGACCTTGAGCGCGTGCTCGAACACGAGGAAATCGACGTAGGCGTCGAGGTAGGTCGAGACCGCGAGGCGCGTCGGATCGTTCACCGTCGTCGGCTCGACGCAGCCGGTCGATACGTTGCAGACGGGCGACACGGCGGGGAGCGCGAACTTGTACGCCGGATCGAGCCCGAACTCGGACTCGAGCGCGATCCAATCCTGGTAGATGTCGCCGTGGAGGATGCCGTGCACGACGCCGGTGTGCTCCGCGAGCGCGCCACCGTCGAGCTGGCCGTTCGTGACGAGGTGCCCTTCGAGATCGGTGCGGACGCGGTCGAGCGCCGTGCTTTCGGGCACGACGGAGCGCGCGAACTGGTAGTCGTAGCCGCCTCGAAAGCCGAGGTAGCCGCGCGCGAGCCAATCGCCGTGCTCCCGCAGCGGAAACGCCTGCACGAAGAGCGCGCGCACGCCGACCTGGAGGATCTTGCCGCTTTCGTAGCCTGCGCGCGACGTCGGGATCACGAAGCGCGGCAAGCTCAGCGTGAGGTCGGTGAGGTATTCGCCGTGCTTGACGAACGCGTGCTCGGGAGAGACGGCGATGATCGTGTCCTCGAGCACGAACTCGCGCTGCCGCGTGGTCGTGTCGCTGTTCGTGAGCTCGACGGAGCCCATGAGCTGCCCGCGCAAGCTGAGGGAGGAGCGGTCGTTCTCCCAGAGGTAGTAACGAGGCCGTAGGTAGAACACCCAGTCGAAGTACGGATCGGCGCTCTGGTAGTCGCGACCGATGCCGAGCGTCTGCGTGCCTACCCGCTGCGACCAAATCGCCGTGGAATCGTGCCAGCGGACGCGCTTCTCGCCGGGAAGCCTGCGTTGCGCCGACGTGACGGCCTGGTCGGCGCTGCCCTGCGCGCCTGCGCCCCCGGCAACCGCCAGGGCAAAGACCGCCGCGAGCGCGGCGAGTGTCCGAGTCGGACGGGGCACGACGCGAAGAGTATCTCACCGGGGAGGAGCCGCGCTAGGATGCGCCGAACGCATGCCGAGCGCTTTGCCCGCCACCGAGCTCACGGCCCTCCTGGGCCGCGGCACGACCTTCGAAGGAAAGCTGTACTTCGAGGGACGTGTCCGCATCGACGGAACTTTCCGCGGCGAGATCCGCGGCGACGACGCGCTCGTGATCGGCGACGGCGCGGAGGTGCACGCCGACATCGAGGCCGGCATGGTGATCGTCAAAGGCGGGAGCC
>DASUGE010000113.1:0-4735 GCA_036274215.1 Polyangiaceae bacterium
ATCGACCCGAAGCTCCGCGTCTCGCTGCGCTCGTACGCCGTCGTCGCGGGCGATCGCTACCTGCTCTGCAGCGACGGCCTGAGCGGCATGCTCTCCCCGCAGGCGATCGCCCCTTTGCTCGAAGAGAAGGCTGATCTCGAAGCGGTCGTTCTGAACCTCGTCGCCGCCGCGAACAGCGCTGGCGGCCGCGACAACATCGGCGCCGTGGTCATCGAGTGCACGCAGGGCCCGGAAGCCCACAGCGTCCCACCCCCGCCGCCCGGCGTGCTCGAGATGGTGCGCGAGGCCGAATCCCGCTCCGATCCGGAGCTGCTCATCCTCGGGATCGAGGAGCTCGAATCGCTCGACCGGGACTCGGCGAGCGACGACTTGCTCCACGCGCTCGAATCGCTGCTCGGCAAACGCTCGTGACCCTCACCCCGCACGAGCCCCCGCTCTGGACCGAAGACCTGCCCGGCACGGGCGGCGCCATCGGCCCCGAGCTCGCCGACTTCGTCGTCGAAGAGCTCCCCGCCTACGAGCCGAGCGGCACGGGCGATCACCTCTACGTGCTCATCGAAAAACGCGGCATGAACACGCGCGATGCCGCGCTCGCGATCTCACGCGCCACACGCACGCCGGAGCGCGACATCGGCTACGCCGGCATGAAGGATCGCCACGGCGTGACGACGCAATGGCTCTCCGTCCCCGCCCGCGCGCCCGCGCCGGAAACCTGGGAGCTCCCGCCCGAGCTCAAGCTCGTGAAGGCCTCGCGCCACGGCAACAAGCTCCGCACCGGACACCTCCGCGGCAACCGCTTCCGCATCGGCCTCGCCGGCGTCGCACCCGGAAGCGCCGCCAATGCTCGCGCCATCTTCGAGCGCCTGACCGAGCGCGGCCACGCCAACTACTTCGGCCCGCAGCGCTTCGGTCGCAACGGCAGCAACGTCGCGGCTGCCGTCGCCTGGCTCGACGGCAGCGCACCCCTGCCGCGCGGTCGCGAGCGCTTCCTCTCGAAGCTCTACGCCAGCGCCCTCCAATCCGAGATCTTCAACCGCTACGCGACCCGGCGCATCACGCTCGGCGTCGGGCGCCTGCTGCTCGGCGAAGTCGTACGCCTCAACAACGCCGGCGCATCCTTCGTCGTCGAAGAGCTCGAGCGCGAAATGCCACGCCTCGCGAGCGGCGATCTCGTCCTCACGGGTCCGATGCCCGGCCCGAAAATGCGCGCTTCGCAAGCCGACGCCGCGAAGCTCGAAGCCGACGTCCTCGCCGAGCTCGGCGTGAGCGAAGCCGCACTCGGCGAGCTCGGCCGCCAAGCGCCCGGCACGCGCCGCGATCTCCTGATCCGCCCCGCCGCGTGTTCCGTCACCGAAGAGCCCGATCGACTGCGGCTCGCCTTCGAGCTCCCCTCGGGGAGTTACGCCACGGTGCTCGTGCGCGAGCTCACACGAGCGATCGAGGCGGGGCCGCGCTCGGACGGCTGATTTTTTGAGGCGGGCCCGGTGCCTCTCGGTCGGGCACACGAGGCCGAGCCGTTCCACGCGGGCAATTTTTGGCCCGCCGGCCCGCCACGTGGAACAGTTTCGAGGTGACCGGGCGGATCCTTGCGTTTCTGGCGGCGGCGCTCCCCGCGTGCGCCACCGTTCCGCCGCTCCCGAAGCCGACGACGGAGCTCCCGCTCGCGGCGTGGGAGCGCGAAGCATCGCCTGGCGATGAATACGGAGCGGCGCCGTCGTCCTCGCGCGACGGCGCACCAGCGCTCGCCAAGACCGTCCACGAGCCCGTCGCGCCCCCGCCCGCCGCCGGCTTCGCTCCACCACCCGCCACCACGGCCGCAAGTCCCATCCCCGGCGGCCCCGAGTGCCTCAGCGAGCTCCACTCGCGCAACATCCCCTTTCGCGCGAGCGCGCCCGTGCTCGGCATCGCAACGCCCGTCGTGCTCGCTGGGCCCCTCCGTGGCCTCCGCTTCTACGCCTCCGACAAGCGCCCATTCCTCGCCGATTGCCGCCTCCTCCTCGCGCTCGACGAGATCGCGCCCGAGCTCCTCGCGCTCGGCGTCAGCGAGGTGCGCTTCTCCGGCGCGTACGTCTACAAGCTCACGCACCCCGGCCGCATGAGCATGCACGCTTACGGGCTCGCCGCCGATCTCCACGCCTTCCACGTGCGCGGCACCACGCTCGAAGTGAAGCGAGACTTCGCGCACGCCCGCGGCACCGCGTGCAGCTCCGGAATGCCCACGCTGAACCTCGTCGCCTGCCGCATGCGCGCGCACGGCGTGTTCAAAGAGCTACTCGGCCCCGACGACAACGCCGCGCACTTCGACCACTTCCACGTCGGCCTGAAGCCCCTCCCCGGCGAAGTTGCCGCCGATCTCCCGCTGCCCGCCCCGCCGCCGCGCCGCCGTGCGCGCAGCTCGAAATCTCAGCACAAGCGGTAGTGCGCCGCGACGATGCGCTCGGTAAAAAGCGCGCGCAGATAAAACCCACGCGGCAACGCCGCAAACCCGATCCCGTCGGCGTCGAGCGCCCGCCGCCGCGCATGCGAATCCGCCGCCTTCGGCCGCACCTGCAAATACCGCCCGAGGTGCCCCGTGATGCTCTCCACGTCGCCGCGCCCGATGCGCCCACTGAGCTCGTCCCAATCGAACTTCAGATCGCTCTCCTCCTCGGCGCTCGGACTCCAAAAAAGCGGCGTCCCGAGCCGCCGTTCCCCGACCGGCTTCTCCCGCTCGCCCTCGACGGGCACGAACAGCACCCGCGCGAGCTTCGCGCGCACGGGCGAAGCCTCCCACTCGATATCCCCCACGCTGAGCAGCGGGATCGTACACACGAACGTCGACTCCACGGGCCGCCCGCGCGCGTCGACCGGCAACGTCTTCAACTCCACGCCAAGCTCCGGAAAATCCGGGCCCGCGCGCGACTTGGACGGCGCGCCGAGCCCGAGCTCGACGAGCTCCCCCACGAACCCCTTCGCCCGCTTCAAATCCGGCGGCACGGGCCGCCCCAACCGCTTCGCCAACTGAGCGAGCGTCATCCCCGCGAGCGCTTCCGCGCGCAGCGCGAGCTCACGCTCCGTCGTCGGCGCGCTGGGCATCCGCCGGACGTTAGCGCGTCCGGCGTTTCGGCGCGATCTCGATGGAAGCGTGGAACGCGGACTCGAAGCGCTCCCAATTCGCCGGATTGATCCGCTGCCGCGCGAGCGGCGCCGCCCGCAGCAGCCGCCCCTCGAAATCCGCAAGCACCGTGCACATCGTCACGTTCTCCCCAAGCGCCCCCGCGAACGCCTTGGCCGCGGTACTCACCGCATCCGGCCAGGTCAGGAACGTGAACGCATCGAACGACCGCCGGTTCGCAAGCGCCATCCGCACGAACGCGCTCCGCGCCAAAAGGTCGTACCGCGTCATCAGCGCTGCGTCCGCGAAGAACTGAATCCCTGTCACCCCGCGCACCATCTCCTGCACGTGCTCGGCGTAGCGAGCACCGAGCTCGGCCGTCAGGCTGCCGTCCACCATGGCATAGATGACCGAGGTCCCGGCCCAACCGACCGCGACGGATCCCTCATCGTCCTCGAGGACTTCGAATGGCACGGAATGGTGCATGCTGCCGCGAGCTCCGATCCAAAAACCCTACGCGACCCGCCGCACGGGTCCGCACAGACTCCCGAACGGCAACGCACGCCCTCACATTTAGGTGCGATAAGGTGAGCCCCATGTCCGGCGCCGCCTGGAACGGGCGATTTTACGAATCCGATCCACGCTTTTGGCCCATCACCCCCGCCGCGCGCCGTTTCGCCGACTTCCCCGACTGGCCCGCCCCGGAAGACCTCACCGCCCCCGGCATCCGCTTCGTCGCGGCGCCCAAGCCCCGTCGCCGCCGCGGCCCGCGCACCGAGGCCCGCCCTCCCGGCTACGACGCCCGGATCATCGGCGGCGAAGTCCCGACGCGACCGCAGTCGTGGCACGACTTTCTGAATGCGCTCGTGTGGGCGACCTTTCCGCTGAGCAAGCACGCGTACCACACGCGCCAGGCCGCGGCGTTACGCGCATCCGTCGAGCCGGGAGCGCTCACACTCCCGAACGCGCGCACGCGCGAGCTCGACGCGTTAGCGCTCCTCGACGAAGGCGGCGTGCTCGTTCTTCAGCAGAGTCCGACGAAGTTTCTCGACCTGGCGTTCGGGCACGCCCTGTACGAGCACCTGGTCGTCGGGGGACCCCGCATTACGGCGAGTGCGCTGGTGTTCACCGTGGAGGCGCTCCCGGAGCGCGAGGCGGCGGCGGAGCTGGCGGATCGGCTGCTCGCGGAGCGTCTGGGCGGCCCGTTTGGGCCAGAGGCGTTGGCGCGCCGGACGTTCTGAGGGAACTCGGCGAGCGGAGCAGAGCGCCCTGAGCGAAGCCCGTCCACGTCTGCGCCAAGCCACCGGCAGCCGACGATGCACTTGTTTTGGGGACCACCGAGAGTCGACTAGCGTCGAAGGCTGAAAAGCATTGCCGTTCGTCGTCGGCCCGCGGCTCTAAGATCGCGGTGCGTCCGTTATCCACGTAGCTTGACCAGTCGTGCGCGCCCGGACGCACTGATTAACGCCAGCAAAACGCACACCGCCGGGTGCAAGGCTTGCGGGGGCGCGGCAGGAGAAATAGATGTTGGGCAGACGTCAAGGGCAGCACCTTCTGCGGCCCCTCCTGGTCCTGTATGGTGGAGTCGTGTCGGAGAAGTCGGGCGGGTGGACGGCGTTCGGAGTGCTTGGCTCCGCGATC
>DASUGE010000114.1:0-9520 GCA_036274215.1 Polyangiaceae bacterium
CTCTACGTTCACTCCGGCGAGCACGGGCCGCTCGTGTTCGCGAGCGAGGTGCGCGCGGTGCTCGCAGCGGGCAGCGAGCTCGTGGCGCCGCGCTTGAGCCACGCGGCGCTCGAGGGCTTTTTCGCGCAAGGCGCCGTGATCGGCGACGACTCGATCGTCGCGGGAGTGAGCTTGCTCGGGCCGGGAGAGTCGCTGCTCGTGGATTTTCACGGGCGGATCGTCCGGCGCGAGCGCTATTGGAGCGCGGCGTTCGGCGCCTCACCCGCTCCGCGCGAGCGCTCGGAGCTCGTCGGCGAGCTCGGCAGCGCGCTGCGGCGCACCGTGCGCGGGCAGCTCCTCGCCGACGTGCCGGTGGGGCTCTTCCTTTCGGCGGGCGTCGACTCGACCTCGGTGGCGGTGCTCGCGCACGAGGTGAGCGCCGAGCCGCTTCGGACGCTCGCCGTCGGCTTCGACGTGCCGGGCTTCGACGAGACCGCCGAAGCGGAGCTCACGGCGCGGCAGATCGGCAGCCGGCACCGTCGCATCGAGATCTCGGGCCAGGACATCCTCGCCTCGTTCGATTCCGTGCTCGCCGCCACCGATCAGCCGACGGTCGACGGCTTCAACACGTTTTGCATCTCGCGCGCCGCGCACGAAGCCGGGCTCACCGTCGCGCTGAGCGGCGTCGGCGGCGACGAGCTCTTCGGCGGCTACCGCACCTTCTCCGATGTGCCGCGCGCCTTGCGGCTGCGCAAAGCCGTCGATCGGCTCGGCCCGGAACGGCTCGCGCGACTCTCGGCCTCGGTCGATCGCCTCGCGGGCTGTCATTCGCTCGGCCTGCGCGCGCGCGGCCTGCGCAAGCTGTCGCGCTTGCTCGAGCAGCCGCCCGACCTCGCCGCGTCGTACCTCCTGCGCCGCGAGCTCTTCGCCCTGCGCGAGCGGCGCGCGCTGCAACCCGTGCCCCCGCACTGCGATCCGCAAACGGGCCTCGGGCTCGACTGTCTCGCGACGTTGCGAGCGGCCCCGGGCAGCGCCGACCCGCTCGATCGCATCGCCAGCATGGAGTTTTCGATGTACCTGCGCCACATGCTCCTGCGTGACGCGGACGTCTTTTCGATGGCGAATCGCCTCGAGCTCCGCGTGCCCCTGCTCGAGCACACGGTCGTCGAGCTGGCGGCACGCGCACCGGGCGCCTGGCGGCGCCGCGATCCCCGTCCGAAGCCGCTGCTGCTCGATGCGGTCGGACCGCGCTTCCCGGCCCGCGCCTGGCGCGGGAAAAAGCGCGGCTTCACGCTGCCCTGGCGGAGCTGGTTGCTCGGGCCCCTGCGCGAGCGCGCGCGCACGGCGGTGTTCGAGGCCCGCTGGGCAGGCGCGGGCATCGACGCGCGCGCGGCGCAAGGGATCTGGAACGCTTTCGCTTCGGGTGACGGGCGCGTGAACGCGCTCGAGGTGCTCGGCATGGTCGTGCTCGAGTCCTACCTGAGCCGGCACGCGCTCTCGGCATGACGGGTTAGGATGGCGGCGACACCGGACTTTGCGACCCTCGCGCCGACCGCCCGCAGGCCGAAGGTTCAGCCCGGCCCGGCTTGGGTGTACGCGTACGTCTGCGTCCAGATCGCGTGCCAGCTCGCGCTCCTCTCGTCGACGCTCGCGCCGAGCCGCGTCATCTTTCGCTCGGCCGGCTTCTGCACGAGCCTGCTCTTTCTCGCGCTGATCCCGGGCACCTCCAAGAGCAGCTTGCCGCGTACGTTGGGCATCGTCGTGATGGCGCTGCTCACGCTCGCCGCTTTCAATCCGGGCGGCGGCGCGCCCCTGGCCGTCGTCGCGCACCTCGCGTTTCACATCGCGATCTTGGGTCCGTTGTTTTGGGTGGCGCGCCTCGAGCTTCAGCCGGGGGTGCTCCAGCGGCTCTTGCTCATCCTGTGGATATTCCACACGGCGAGCGCCATGACCGGGCTGCTCCAGGTCTTTTTTCCCGGCCAATTTCAGCCGGCCATGACCGTGTTCATTCGCGAGAAGCAGGCACTGATGATCCGCCTCTCCTCCGGCGAATGGGTGCCGCGGCCAATGGGCCTCAGCGACACGCCGGGCGGCGTCGCCAACAGCGGCGTCTACGCGTCGCTGCTCGGGATCGGGGTGCTCATGAGCCGTCCGTTCCCGTATGCCCGCGTCGCGGGCCCCCTCAGCATGCTGATCGGCGGCGCCGGCGTCTTCCTCTCGCAGATCCGCTCGGGCGTGGTGCTGCTCGTCATCGCCTTCGTGGCGCTCGTGGTGCAGCTCATCCCCTCGAGCCGCATCCCTCAGCTCCTGGCCACCACCGCCCTCACCGTCGTCATCGCCATCGGGGCCTTCGAGCTCTCCCATGCGCTCGCCGGCGATACCGTCACGGACCGCCTGCGCACCCTGCTGCAGGCCGACTCCGCGACCGTCTACCAAGCCAATCGCGGCATGATGCTCGAGTACGGGGTGAAGACGCTTCTTCCGCAGTATCCCCTCGGGGCAGGGCTCGGGCATTGGGGCATGATCCATGCCTACTTCGGCAGACCCGAAGACAACATCGGCGCCGAAATCCAGATTGTCGGCTGGATCATCGACGGCGGCTTGCCGCTCGTGATCGCGTACTCCGCCGCCGTGTTCGCCACCATCGCCGCTGCGTGGCGGATCGGCTCGCGCAGCACGGATCCGCAGTACCGCGCCTGGACGACCATCGTCGTCGCCTACGACGTGGCCGCCGTCGCCCTTTGCTTTTCGTTCCCGATGTTCATGGGCACGTCCGGCATCGAGTTCTGGCTGCTGAACGCCGTGCTCCTGGCGTCGAATCCCGAGCACCGGCCGCTTCAGGCGGCGGAATCGCCGCGATAGATCGCGAGCAGGCGGCGCGCGAGCACCTCCCTGGAGAACTCGCGTTCCGCTCGCAGGCGTCCTGCCTCGCCGAAGCGCGTGCGAAGCGCCGTGTCCTCGAGCAGCCGCCGCACGGCGGAAGCGAGCGCCCCGGCGTCGGCGGGCTCCACCGTGAAGCCGGTCTCGCCGTCCCGGCTCACGAACGGAACGCCGGAGGCGAGCCGCGTGTTGATGACCGGGATCCCGGACGCCATGGCCTCGATCTGCACGATACCGAACGCCTCGCTCACGGCGATCGACGGCAACAGGTACAGGTCCGCAGCCAAGAAATGCGGCGCAATCACCTGATTGTGAACGTCGCCCAAGAGATGCACGCGCTCCGCGACCCCGAGCGAGCGCGCCAGCGACTCGAGCTCGCCCTTGAGCGGCCCGTCCCCGATGATCACGAGCTCTGCGTCCGGCACCTGGGCCAGCGCGCGAATCGCGTGCTCGAAGCCCTTGTAGTAGATGAGCCGCCCTACCGCGAGCAGGATGGGGCGCCCGCCGTAGCGCGCGCGGAGGTCACGCGCGGCGGCCAAACGCTCGGGCGTCCGCTCGAATTGCGCGAGATCGATCCCATACGGCACGACCCGGGATTTCTCCCTGAACTTCGCCAGCACGGGTGACGCGTCCAAGAGGCCTTGCGACGTCGCAAGCACGACATCGGCGCGCGAGAGGAGTCGCTCGACGAGCGGGCCGTAGAGCGCGTTCAGCCGGCGCTGGCGCACGATGTCGCTGTGGTACGTGACGACGAGCCGGTGCCGGCGACGCTTGTGGCTCGCGAGGTAGCTCGCTGCGCCCATCGGGTTCGGCAGGTGCACGTGCACGACGTCGTAGGCGCGCTTCGAAAGCTCGAGCACCATGCCGGGAGAAATCGGCGTGGACGCGAGCTTGCCGAGCGTGCCGCAGCGCGTGACGGAGACCCCGTCCACCACTTCGCGCACGGTGCGCGGGCTCGTGTGCGACACCACGACGTCGAGCTCGACGCTCGGTCCGAGCTCGCGCGCGAGCACGTAAAGGTGATTTTCGATTCCACCCATGTACGGGTAGAAGAACTTGCCTACTTGAACGACATCCATGGGCAAAGGCGCCTCGGATCGGCGCGGAGCGGGACGACTCAACGCGTGAAGAGCGCGCGATTCGCCTGAATCCACTCGAGGAGCGCGCCCACTCCCGTCGAGACGCCGGTCTTCGGCTTCCAGCCGAGCTCGCGCTCCAAGCGCCGGACGTCGGCCACGAACACCGGCTGGTCCCCCGGTCGCGTGGCGGCGCTCGTGCGTTCGATCGAGAGGCCGAGCCGCTGCTCGATATCGCGCAGAAACTCGATCAAGCTGAGCTGATTTTCCGGTCCGCCGCCGACGTTGTACGCCTTGCCCGCGACGACGTCGATGTTGTGAATGCAGGCGTCGTAGAGCTCCCACAGATCGTCGACGAAGAGCACGTCGCGCACCTGCTTGCCGTCGCCGTAGATGGTGATCGGCCGGCCCGTGACGGCGGCAATGGCAAACCAGGCCACCCAACCCTGGTCCTCGACCCCGAACTGCCGCCGCCCGTAGATGCACGATTGCCGGAGCGAGACGCTCTTCATGCCGTAGAGACGCGCGTAGTCGACCACGTACTGGTCGGCGGCACCTTTCGAGCATCCGTAGGGCGAGTGGAAATCGAGCGGCTCGTCCTCCCCGATGCCCTGGGGCCGATCGACGAGCTGCCAGCGCCCGCCGACCTCGGCGACCTTGGCGTGTGGGAGCGAGCCGTAGACCTTGTTGGTCGAGGCGTAGAGAAACGCGGCGCCGCCGCAGTGCTGCCGCGCCGCTTCGAGCACGTTGAACGTGCCGAGGGCGTTGATCTCGAAATCGTTGCGGGGATCGACGACGGACGTCGTGACGGCCACTTGCGCCGCCAGGTGCACGACCGCCTTCGCGTCCGCGTGCTGCTTGAACAGGGCGTCGACGGCCTTCGCGTCACGGATGTCCTTTTGCGCGAAGCTGAACTTGCCCTGCGTGCGCAACCATTCGAGGTTCGAGTCGGTGCCGCGGCGCGAAAGGTCGTCGATGATCACGAGCTCGTGCCCGCGCTGCATCCACTGGGAAACGGCGTTGCAGCCGATGAATCCCGCACCACCCGTAACGATGATCTTCATGCTCGACCGACCTCGAAGATGCGGGTATGGAGCCCGCGAAAGCAAGACCATACTGCACGATCGATCGGCCCGAAACGGTTGCGGCGATCGTGCTGGCACACTAGGATTTCTGCGCCAGAGTGTCTCACCCATTGATCCGGCTCCTGCGCAGGCTGCGGCTTGCGCCCGCACGGACGCTCTTCACGGTCACCCTGCTCCTCGGCTCGGGTGCGCTCGAGGGAGCAACCGTCGGACTGCTCGTCCCGTTGCTCGCGATCATCACGGGCAGCGTCGGCAACGCCGGCAAGTTCCAGCCTTTGTTCGGGGGCTGGCTCGCGCACGTGAGCGAAGGCCAGCGGACGCTCCTGCTCTGTTTGGCCATCGTGGGCCTCGTGGGGCTGAAAAACCTGTTCGGCGTCTGGGGCACCGCCTCCTCGGGCCGACAGCGCGCCGCGGCGCTCGTCGAGCTGCGGCGCCAGCTCGTCGACCGCATCCTGCGCGCCGATCCGGCGACGATGGAGCGTCACACGAGCGGCGAGATCACCGACATGGTCGTCGCCGAAGCGTACCGGGTCAACCGCGTGCTCGAGGCGACCGTCGTGCTCGTCCAGCGCTCGATGATCGCGGCGAGCTACGTCATCACGATGCTCATCCTGTCGTGGCGCCTGACGCTCGTGACGATCGTCATCGGCGTGGTCGTCGCGGTCGTGTCGCGCGGCCTCAGCCGCACGATTCTCGATCACGGGCGCCAGCTCTCGATGGCGAGCGCACAGATCGGACGCCAGGTCACGGAAACCGTGGGCGGCCTGCGCGTGATCCGCACGACCTCGAGCGAGGAGTGGATCGAGGCGCAGTTTGCCCCGCATAGCGAGCGGCACGCGCATGCGGACGCCGGCGCCGGCGTCGCGCTCACGCTGTACCAAGGGTCGATCGAGACGCTCGGCGTGATCGGCGCCTTGGTCCTTCTGGGACTCGCGCACACGGTATGGCGGGCGGAGGGGACGCTCGACGTTCCACGCTTTCTCGCGTTCGGTTTCGGCCTCGTGCGGCTTTTGCCCGCGCTCAACGTCGTGCACGCCACGCGCGGCCTCGTGACGGCCACGCTCGGCAGCGTCGAGCGCGTGCTCGACTGGCTCGATCTGCCGCGCTACCCGACGCGGCCGTTCGGCGAGGCCGAGGTGCCGGTGCTCCGTCAAGGCATCGTGTTCGAGAACGTCGGGCTCATCTACCCGGGCGGCCAGGAAGGGCTGCGCGGGCTCTCGTTCGAGCTGCCCGCGGGGGAGACGCTCGCGATCCTCGGAGCGTCCGGCTCGGGGAAATCGTCGCTCGCCAACATCTTGCTGCGGCTGCGCGAGCCGACGACCGGCCGCGTGCTGCTCGACGGCATCGACCATTGGTCGTTCTCCGCGGCGGCGCTCCACCGCGCCATCGGCTTCGTCGATCAGGAGTCCTTCCTGTTCAACCTCAGCATCGCGGAGAACCTTCGCTGCGGCCGCCCGGGCGTCGACCAAGAAGCCATGCTGAAAGCGCTCGAGCTCGTGCAGCTCCGCACGTTCGTCGAGAGCTTGCCGGCCGGTTTGGATACGGTCGTCGCCGAGCGCGGGGCGAGCCTTTCGGGCGGACAGCGTCAACGGCTCGCGATCGCACGCGCCATCGTCGTCAATCCTCAGGTCTTGGTCCTCGACGAGCCGACCTCGGCGCTCGACCCCGTCACCGAGCAGGAGGTCGTGGAGGCGATGCACGCGGCGAGCGCGGGCCGCACGACGCTGCTCATCACGCACCGGCCGAGCACGACCGTGTTCGCGACCCGACGCCTCGAGCTCGTGAAAGGCGAGCTCGCGAGCGCGGGCGTCGAAATCACCGATTTTCGCCGCGCGGCCGTTTAGCTGCGCCTTCGCCTCGACTTCGACTCGCTCGCTGGGCACACGTCCGAACGTTCGATGCGCGCGGCCGGCCCCACGTTCAGCGCAGCCGCCTGGCACGGCAGTCTCAGAGCATGGTCTCGAAGAAATCGAGGTAACGGCGCGCCACGACGGGCCACGAAAACGTGTCCCGGGCGCGGGCGAGCGCGCGGGCGCCCAGCTCGACGCGACGGTCTCGGTCCTCGAGCAACGATTCGATGGCGCGCGCCCACGCCGAGCGCTGCTGCTCCGGGGCGATGATGCCGCCCTCCCCCACGACGAAGGGGATTTCGCCGCTGTCGCTGCCGATCACGGGCACGCCGCTCGCGCCCGCCTCGACGATCATGCGCCCGAACTGCTCCTTCCAGTTGCGGGCCGATTCGCTCGGCGCGCAGAGGAAGTCCATGGCGTTCACGTAGCCCGGCACGCGATCGTGCGAGGCCGAGGCGATGCGTACCCGATCGGGGTAGCGCTGCGCCCACGCGCGCAGGGCCGGCTCGAGCGGCCCGCCGCCGAGGAACAGCGCTCGCCACGGCGCGCGCTGGTCGTCGAGCGCGCCCATCAGCACGGCGAGGCCCTTCTCCGGCACGAAGCGCCCGATGAAGCCGACCACGGGGGGCCCGGACTCCGTCCAGCCGAGCTCCGTGAGCGCGGCCCGGCCCCGCGCGGGCTCGGGGCGAAAGAGCTCCACGTCGACGCCGAGCGGGCCGTACGCGCTCGGTCGCTCGGCGTAGCCCGGCTTGTCCTTCTGCGCGGCGTGAATCGAGTGCCCGCAGTAGAGCCAGCCGCTCGAACGCTCTAACGACTGCTTTTCGAGCCACGAGAACGGCGGCGGGTAGCGCTTGCGGATGTTCTGCAGCGTGAGGAAGGTGAACGCCGTGGGTCGCGGGGTCCAGCGCGCGATCTGCCAGCCCGACACGATGTACGGCTCCTCCCACGCGTACACTATGTCCCAGCCGTTGCGCAGGTGAGTCCGGAGCTCCGCACCGTAGGCGAACAGATGCGGCGAGCGCGTGCCGTATGCGCGCACGGCCCGCGCGAGCTCTCCGTCGTCCGCCGTGCGCTCGAATTCGGCCCAGCCGAGATCGGCGCGGTACCGTTTGGGCGCGATGCACTGCACGTCCCAGTGCTCTCCGCCGACCCGCGCGAGCTCGTGAGCAAGCCGGCGGTTGACTCCGATGACGTACGAGTGACCGACGGTGAGCAGCCGCCGCCGTCTCATGCGCTGCGCTCGACCACGGTCAGCGACTCGATCTCGGCCACGACGCGGAAGCGCGGATCGTGATGCACTATGTCGCGCGTGAAGCGCACGCTATCGGCATCCACCGGGAACTTCGGCATGGGACGCGAATCGTGGAGCCCGATGATGCCGCCGGGAGCGACCAGCGCGCTCCATGCGCTCCAATCGCCCTCGATGCCCTGCCAACTGTGGTCGCCGTCGATGAACACGAAATCCGGCGCCGGGCGACCCTCGCGCTTCCAGAGCGCGGCCGCCTCTACCCCCGTCGTGCGGACCCAGCGCACCGAGCCGTTCTCGACGCTCGAAACCTCGCCCTTGGCGATGAGCTCCGAGAAGCGCAGGCCGAGCCGGTTCGGGAAGTACGGATCGACCGCCCATAGCTCGCCGTCCGGCGCCATCCCCGAACGCAGCCGCTTCGTCGTCACGCCTTGCGCCACGCCGATCTCGACGAGGCGGGAGCGTCCGCGGGCGAAGCGCGCGAGCTCGTCCCGCTCGATGCGACTCGTCTCGGTCGCCGCTTCGCGCAGTCGAAGCTGCCAGGTGAGAAACTGAAGAACGGGAGCCATCGAGCCGACACTACCCCGAGGTCTTGCGCCAGAAGCGCCCGGTCCAGTCGATCGTCTTGAGCTCTTCGCTGATCCCCTGTTGCTTGCGGAAGTCGTCCACCGCCTTCGCGCACGTCGGGAGGCCGTAGTCGTCGATCACGCAGAAGCCGCCGGGCGAGAGCTTGTGGTAGAGATTCTTGAGACCGTCCATCGTCGATTCGTACATGTCGCCGTCGAGACGGATGACGGCGAGCCGGTCACTCGGCAGGTGAGGCAGCGTGTCCTTGAACCACCCGCGCAAGAAGACGACGCGCTCGTCCAAGAGGCCGTACTTCGCGAAGTTGTCGCGGACCTGCCCCTCCGATACGGCAAAGTAGGAGCTCAGCGTGTGGAAGACGTCACCCTTGTCGGCGGGGTACTTCTCGGCGTCCGGCGGGGGCAGCCCGGCAAACGAATCGGCGACGAACAGGCGGCGCTCGGTGTCGCCGTGCGCGGCCAAGATCGCTTTCATGAAGATGCACGCTCCGCCGCGCCAGACGCCCGTCTCGATCAGGTCTCCGGGGACGCGCTCGGCGAGCACCGTCTCGACGCAGGAGCGGAGATTCGCCAGGCGCTTCGGGCCGATCATCGTCATGGCGTACCCCGGCCAGTACCTCCCCTCCTCCCGCTCCGACGCGTTCACCTTCCGCAATTCGACGAGCCCTAAGCTTCGCTTCGCGAGCACCTTCGACGCCATGCCGAGCGCCCAGCGCTGCAAGGGCCCGCGCTTGAACGCGAACGTCTCGACGGGGGCGGGAGGCTCGTCCCACAGGGAAAAAGAGAGCGTCTTCTCGAGCAACGACAGGTAAAGGTCCCG
>DASUGE010000115.1:0-2161 GCA_036274215.1 Polyangiaceae bacterium
CGGCTTGGTGCCCGCACCTGGCGGCGACTGATCAACGCCGTCGCCGACGCGCTTCACGCGATCACGCCGGCTGACTCTGCCGGATGGTTCGGCCATTGCGGATACCCCTCTCCGTGATCCATCTCACTGAAAACTGCTGTAGGCTCCCTCTTCTTCGTCTTCGTCTTCGTCTTCGTCCTCGTCTTCGTCTTCGCCGCCCGCTTCGGAATCCGCTTCCTCCTCGAGGCGTTCGAGCAACAGGCTCTTCGCTTGCTCTGCTCGGGCGTTCTCCTCGGAGCGGCAGCTCCGGAAGAACTCCTCGAGCTCGCTGTCGCCCGCGCGACGCGCGTCACCGATGTATTGATCGTACGTCTGCGCTCCCTGAAGCGCGTGATAGAGGACGCTCACGACGCCATAAACGTGATCCGCGGTGCGCGGCGAGCCTTCGCTTGCGCCGCCCGCTCGTGCCATGCCGTCCGAGCGCGACATCTGGTTGGAACGGCCGCGGGACTGGTTCGCCAGGTTCGATGAGTTGGGTGATTGGTTCGGCATTTGGACCTCCGTGAGCAGGCCCGCCGTGCACTCTGCATGCCGGACTGGCAGGACGCGCGTCGCGCTACGCGGGCGCCGCGAGCCGTCGTGAGGTAGGGGAGCGCCGACACGACGGGGCGGGATGGCGCGCGCGCTTCGACCTCCTCGCGCCACGTTGCGGAGCGGATGTCGCACGACGCCGCGGCGCACAACGCCTCGAAACGCTGGCATGCGACGTGCAATTTCGGCGCCTCATGAAAATCGAGCGCGCGATCGTCGCCGCCGCGGCCGTCTGCTCACTCGCGGCGTGCAATAGCAAGCAGCAGTCCCCGCTTCATCGACAAGACGGTGATCGCTCGGGCGCGGTTGGCTCCGCGAATCCGGCGTTGCAGAACGAGCAGCTCCTCCCGCCGGGGACGGTCTACCAGCGGACGAACGCCAAGTTCCACGCGCCCGAGGGACAGAAGCTCTCCGGCACGGCCAAGCTCGAGGAGGTCACGGGCGGCGTGCGCATTCAAGTCTCCGTGCAGGACGCGCCGCCCAACGCGAAGCTCGCGGTTCACGTCGACGAGAAGGGCGACTGCACAGACATGCGGGATGACAGCATGGGTGAGCACTGGAACCCGCGCCACGCGAAGCACGGGCCCCCGGATGCCGTCGACCACCACCTGGGCGACCTCGGCAACTTGCCGACGGACGACAGCGGTAAGGGCGAGCTCTTGATCCTTACGGCAGGCGGTAACCTACGCAAGGACGATCCAATGAGCTTCGTTGGCCGCTCCATCGTGGTGGAAGATCAGGCGGACGACGGTAAGCCGCCGCGCGGCGGCTCAGGAAAAGCGATCGGATGCGCTCCCATCGAGCCGACGTAGCGCTTCCCGCGCTCGTCTGGCTCGGGCTCGTCCGTTGATACGCGCCCGAGCGCATGCTTGCGCGGGGCAATACACGCCGAGCGAGGCACGCTGGTTGTCACGGTCCCCCGGGTCCATTTCGCGCGCGCTCCACGCCCGCGCTCAACCGCAGGCGCGGTTTGCTCATTACAGCCGATCGATGGGCTTAACGGGCGGGACGTCGACGTACTCGGGCAAGCTGGGCTCGATGGGCACCGGTACCGGCACTGGCCCGGGACCAGGGACCGGAAGCGGGTCGGGATCGGGCGCGGGGCCTGGCGGCTCTGCGGGCGGCGTCGGATCCGGCGGCATCACCATGTCCTCGATCGCCGGCGGATACTGGGAGCTGAAAATCGACATCGTGATCTAGAGCTAGCAACCATCGAGCCAGCGGTAGCGAGACAAGGTGCATCGATCGGGACGCTCTCTCGCGGGCCGGGTGCGGTGCTCAGAACCGGGTTTCGAGCCGCGCGCCACAGCCGACCTCTCGTTGGTCGGCGCGCGCCTCACCGGCAACTCCCGAGCGCTGATACGCGTCGGCGAAAAACGTGGCTCGTGCGACGCCACTCGAGGGCCCGACCGAAAGCCACGCCTCGCCGCGCCGGCGCGTGTCGTAGATGGGCGTCATGCCGTGCGCAACGCGCGCGGGATCGAGCGCACGGAGCGCAAAGAAGCGGTCCCCCCGCGCCTCGAAGCCGAGCTCGGCACCGGCGAGGCGAAGCCGCAGCCGTGGTGCGAGCGCGAAACCGAGCGCGTGGCTA
>DASUGE010000116.1:0-3052 GCA_036274215.1 Polyangiaceae bacterium
TGGCCGAGACGTATTGCAAAGCGCAGGGCAAGCGTCTCCCCACGGAAGCGGAATGGGAGTACGCCACCCGCGGTCCCGACGGGCGCATCTACCCTTGGGGTGACGAAGCGCCGACCGCGAAGCACCTGAACGCCTGCGGGACGGAGTGCGTGACCTGGGGCCGAAAGAACGGCACCGCGCTCAGCGCGCTGTACCCGGCCGACGACGGCTACGCGACGACGGCGCCGGTCGGGCAATTCGAAGCGGGCAAATCGCGCTTCGGTCCGTACGACGTGGCCGGCAACGTCTGGGAGTGGGTCGCCGACTGGTACGCGCCCTACACGGCCGACGCGAAGACGAACCCCAAGGGCCCCGACACCGGCGAGAAGAAGGTGATCCGCGGCGGCGCCTGGAACGGCGGCTACACGAGCTGGCTCCGCCCGTCGTTCCGCTACGCGCAGGATCCGAACGCCCTCTCTTACGGCATCGGCTTCCGGTGCGCCGCGGATCTCTGACGCGGCGGGATCAACCGCGCGTCGCGAACGCGCTGCACGAGCGTGCGAAAGACGCGCTCGAGCCCGGCCTGGATTTCGGGTGACTCGCCGGCCAGCGTGAGGGCGAGCGCCACCGATTCGAGCGTCGAGACGAGCTCGCGCCGTGGCTCTGCGCGCAGGCGGCCGTAGATCGAGGGCTTCTGCGGCTCGATCGCCATGCGCGAGAGCTTGTTCAGCCACGGGTTCCGCCACCAGAGCGTCTTGGCCTTGGACCAGGTGCCGTCGAGCACGACGATGCCTTCGAGCTCGGACACGTCGCTGGGGCTACCCCGCCGGGTGGTGACGCCGGGGCCCTCCGCGTCGCGATCGGGGAACAGCACCGCCCAGCGCTTAGCGTCCACGGCTTCCTCCGCGAGCGCGTGGCCGAGATTCCGCCACGAGAGCCCCACGACGATCTGCGCCTTCGGCAAGCTCGCCTCGAGGATCTGCGCGGAGCCGAGCACGGCGTCGCGCTCCTGCGGGTGCTGGAGGATGAGGACGCGCAATCGCGTCGGGTAGGTCACGATGCGATCGCAGACGCACGCGGGCGTCGGACGATGGCAGCGCTCGCACGTCTGGGGCTTCACGATCAGGCTCGGACTATAGCTCGGCAACGCGTGACGGGCGGCACGAGCACCGAGCGCACCTCCCCGCAACGACACGGGAGGTAGACGCTACCGACGAGCGCCGAGAGAGCGCGCGGCGCGCTCCACGTCTCGCCCCCGACCGTCACCGTCATGCGGCGGGCGCCGAAAACCACCGAAAGCCGAGGCGCTGCGTGTCGCCCGCGGAGCGCCGGGTGGTCGAAGGCGCCGAGCAACGCGAACAGGCCCGCTTCAGCGAGCCGCCGTCGACCGGCCGAGCGGAACCCGCGTGAAACCGAGAGCAACGGCTCGAGCTTCGGCACGTCGCCCCGCAGCGGCAGCGACTTCGTCAGCGTGAGCGCGCGGTTCGCGAACCAGCGAATGCCCGGCTGCCCATACAGCCGAAAGAAGTACGGAATGTCGCCGCGCGCGAGCTGCTCGAGCTCGGCATCGAGCAGCGGCGGCGAGGGCAGCGTCTCGGCCAGCACGTACTCGTCGGTTCCGCGCAAGCAGACGCGAATCTGTGCCTCGGCGAAGCCCGGTGCGGCGGCGATCGTGCGCGCGAGCGCCGTGCGGTGGCGTTCGAGCAGCGACAAGACCAGCACGTACGCGTCGGCCATGGCGAGCAGCGCCCCGGCGTCGATCGGCTTGCCGAGATACGGCAGGACACGCCGCACTCCAGCCGCATGCCGGCAAATCGCTGCGTACTCCGGATCGACGTCCGGCAGGAGCTTCGTCTCCGTCGGCAGCGCGAGATCCGAGAGCGCGATCTCGATGTCGAGCGGCGCAAAGATCACCTGTCCGCCGGCGCCGCGACCGAGCGCCAGGTTCTCCCAGTGCAGATCCGCTACGCCGAGCCAGGAGAAGAGCGCGAGCGAGCTGCCGACCGCGACCGAAAGCTCGCGCTTGTCCCGGGCCGAGAGCCGGCCGAGCGGCTCGATGTGCAGGCGCTCGACCTCCCCGGCGCGGGACGAGCGCCGGAACCGCAGCGCGGGCAAAAAGCCGAACTGGCTCGCGCCGAGCCCGTCCCGCTCCGCGAGCTCGGAGAGCAGCGCGCGGAGCGGGCTATCGACCCCGAGCACGAGCCATTCCCAAAACACCGTGCGCGGCTTCTTCACCCAGCGCGCGCCCACGGACACGCGCCGCCCGAAGTTGTGGGTGTCGCCTTCCAAGCGGCGCGCGCGCGGCATCGTTCGGGGCAGGCTAGCCGAAAACTGCGGAGAAACACGGCACGAAACCGCGCGGACCCGAGGCGGGCTAGTATCGATTTCCATGCCCGCCGGGCCGCTCGACGACCCTCGGCTTCGTGAGGTGGAGGAATGCCTGAACGAGGCGCGCTTCGAGGAGGCGCAGCGCAAGCTCGTCGACCTCGGTGCCGTGCGCGACCTGGGCCCTGGCGTCGCCTACCTCACGACGCGCCTCCTCGCGCAACGCGGGCGACTCGACTCCGCGGCCGTGGCCGAGCGGCTGCGCGACGTGCTGGCCGAGGCGCCCGACTTTCCGGAGGCGCGCAACTACTTGCTCGCGCTGGGCCGTAACTCGGCGATCGATGCGCTCGGGCGCGCGCCGACGATGAGCAGCCAGCTGCGCCCGCCCCTACCGTCGCGACAGCCGGAGCCCGAGCACATCGTCGCCGACTCGCCCATCCCCGACCCGCCCATCGGCACGCTGAGCCGGCGCGCCGCGCCTCGCCCCTCCGCGCTCGAGACGCCCAAGGTGCCGCCGCCCGCCGGCTACGCGCCGCCGCAGTCCAAAAAGCAGCCGCCAATCCTGGGCACATTGGAGCTACCGCGCTCGGAAATGCCCACCGAGCCGGCGCCCCCGCCGAGCGAGCCGTTCAGCATCGAGCCCTTGCGTATCGAGCCCGAGCCCGCAAGCCTGACCGGGCGCGGCGTCTGGGATCCGGTCGAGCTCGACCTCGCCTCGGGGCGCGTCGAGTCGGCGCTCTCGGCGCTC
>DASUGE010000117.1:0-5461 GCA_036274215.1 Polyangiaceae bacterium
GCCGGGCTCGGAGGGGAACGGCTGGCGCAAGTCGTCGTGGCGCCGGGGCGGCGTCTCGAGGCGGTCGGGCGCAACGTAGTTTGCGGGCGGCGTGCTCGGCTTGGGCATCGGCACCGGCAGACGCGGCACCGGCGGCGGCGGCAGCTTGTAGTCGGGGGGCTCGGGGCGCTTGCTCTCGCCCAAACCGGGAGTGGTGGCGGCAACGGAGCGAAGCGACGCGTTGTTTACCGGCCGCGCGCCGGCCGCACGCGTCGAGCGCGGGGCACGCGACGACCCAGGCGCACGCGACGACCCGGGCGCACGCGACGACCCGGGCGCGCGCGACGCCGGCCGGCTCGGCTCGGGCGCCTGCGAGACGGAGGAGCGTGCCTGCGTGATCTCCTCGAGCGGCGCGTAACCCTGAAGCTCCTGTTGCTCGAGCTCGTCGAGGTCGACGGCCTCGATGTCCTCGACGTCCTGCAGGTCGCCGAGATCCTGGACGGGTGAGCCCTCACCCCGCACCAACGGGTCGGTGTCGAGCTCGCCCCGAGCCTCCGCCTCGAGCATGTCGACGAGGCTTTGCGACGGGGCCATGGCGACCGCCTCTATCTCGGGCGCGTCGGTCGCGAGCAGCTCGTCCACGCCGTCGTCCCCGTCGTCCTCCTGAAGCGGGTACGAGGGCTTCTGCTTGAGCCAGCGGTCGAGCTCGTTCGCGCGACGCTGCAAATCGCCCGAGCGCGCGAACTTGCCCGCCTCGGCAGCCGCCTCGGCGGCGCGCCGCAGCCACACGACGGCATCCGCGGCGCCACCGCGCTCCCACTGCACGCCGGCAGTCTGGAGCGCCCAGGCCACGTCATCGTCGTCGTCGTCGATGGCCCGGGGAAAGGCCGGCGGCTCCGCGCTCATGGCCCGAAGGCTCTTAGCACGGCGCGTCAGGGCGGTGGAATGAGGACATCCCGGTCGCGGGAACCGTTCGGGGGACCCACGAGACCGCGGCGTTCCATGGTCTCCACGATTTTGGCAGCCCGATTGTAGCCGATCGTCATCTTGCGCTGGAGCCAGGAGGTGGAGCAGCGTTGCGTCTCCGAAACGATGCGGACGGCCTCCTCGAAGCGCGAATCGAGGTCCTCCTCTTCGCCGCCGTCGGAGTTGTCCTCGTCGGAGGCGAGCAGGATCGCCTCGTGGTACTGGGGCTTGCCCTGCTTGCGGAGGTGGTCGGTGAGGCGCGTGACTTCCTCCTCGCTCACGAACGGGCACTGGGCCCGTAGGGTGTCGGTCGCGCCGTTGAGCTTGACGAGCATGTCGCCCCGGCCGAGCAAGAGCTCAGCGCCCTGCTCGTCGAGGATGGTGCGGCTGTCGACGCGCTGCGCGACCCGGAACGCGATGCGCGACGGGAAGTTCGCCTTGATGGTGCCCGTGATGACGTCGACGCTCGGCCGCTGCGTGGCGAGCACCACGTGCATGCCTGCTGCGCGTGCCTTCTGAGCGAGGCGCGCCACCGCCGCTTCGACGTCCTTGCCCTGTTGCATCATGAGGTCGGCGAACTCGTCGACCACGATCACGATGTACGGCAGCTTGCCGGGTAGCGGCCGCCCGTCGCCGCCTTCCTTGGCAGCCGGAACGGTGAGGAGTGCACCGTCCGCGGTGAGCGCCTCGACCTCGGTCGGCATCGGAGCAGGCAGCTCGCCGTCCTGAACGCGCTTCACCCAGCCGTTGTAGGTCGTGATGTTCTTGGTGCCCGCGTCGGCGAAGAGCTGGTAGCGGCGCTCCATCTCCTCCACGGCCCAGCGCAGGACCGTCGACGCCTGCTTCATGTCCGTGACGACCGGCAGGAGCAGGTGCGGGATCCTGTCGAATGGCGCGAGCTCGACCACCTTCGGGTCGATCATGAGCAGCCGCAGATCCTCGGGCGTCCTCTTCAGGAGCAGGCTCGAGAGCATCACGTTGAGCCCGACGCTCTTACCGGCGCCGGTCGCACCCGCGACGATCACGTGCGGCATCGACGCGAGATCGGCGTAGTACGGCGCGCCAACGATATCGCGCCCGAGCACGACCGGCAGCGGCGCCCGCTCGCACAGCTTTTCGAACCGTTGGTCTTCGATGAGCTCACGCAGGCACACCGGCTGGCGCTCGTCGTTCGGCAGCTCGAAGCCGATCAGGCTCTTGCCCGGGATCGGCGCGATGATGCGCACCTTGCGCGAGAGCCCGAGCGCGAGGTCGTCGGCGAGGCTCGCGACCTTGCTCACGCGCGTGCCGGCCTCGAACGCCACCTCGTACATGGTGACCGTCGGCCCCGGGCGCACCTCTTCGACCTTGCCCGTCACGCCGTAGTCGGCGAGCGTCTTCTCGAGGCGCCGCGCGTTCTCGAAGATCGCTTCGCGATCGATCTCGACGGTGGTCTCGCTCGGTGGATCGAACAGCGCGACGGCGGGGAGCTGGAACTCGCCACGCCGCGGCACGCTGCGCGGCGCGACCGGCTTCTCGACCTCGCGCTCCGGCTGCGTATCGACGATGCGGAGGCCACCCGCCGCGTCGGCTAAGGGCCCGGATTCCTCGCCTTTCATAGCGGGCTCCTCGTGCGCGGAGACGCTCGCGGTGGCGGCCGGGGCTGCGGCAGCCTCGCCTTTTTTCGCCGTCGCGCCGGCCTTCGGCGAGACCGCGGGCGGAGCCTTGGAGGCCTCCTTGGTGGAGCTGCCCTCGCCGTCCTTCGCGCGCCGTTTCGAGCCGGCCTTGCCCTTGGCGGCGCCGGACGTCGCGGCCGGTGTTGCGACGACCGACGGCTCCGGCTCCGCCGCAAGACGAGCCACGAGCGGCGCCTCGGGCGTCGCGAACACGAGACCGAGCTCGGGCGCGCGCGCGTTCTTCAGCGCCTGCGAGAGCGCGAGCGGCGGAGCGCCCGTGTGCTCGATCGGGATCCAGTCGTCGTCGTCGTCCGTGAGCTGCATCAAGATGGCGACGTCGGGATCGGGCGTCTCGATGTGGGGCGCGCGCTCGCGCTCGGCACGGCGCAACGCGCGCGCCTCGAGCCAGGCACCGCCCAGGCGTCGCGACCAGACCGAGAGCCGCGCTGCGATCGCCTCGAGCAGCGCGAGCGCGCGGTGGCACGCCTCGATGAACGAGAAGGAGCTCCTACCGATCAGGATCAGCCCGACGATCGTGAGTCCGACCAGGAACGAGCCGGCCGACGAGAACAGCTCGCGCATGAGCTCGCCGAAGAGCAGTCCGACGTTGCCGCTCGCTGCCGCGTGACCGAACGCCGTCGCCCCCGGGAGCGCCACCTGCACGAGCGCCGCAGCGACGACGAGTAGCGTCAGGTCCCCCGCGAGCCGCAGGCCGAGGTCACCGACCGGGCGGCCGCGGAACAAGGGGATCGCGAGCAGCGAGAGCTCGACGGGAGCAAGCCAGGCCGCGATGCCGAACCCCTGCACGAGCATCCGCGCCACGAACCCGCCCGTCGGCCCAACCCAG
This sequence comes from Polyangiaceae bacterium, assembly GCA_036274215.1. Lineage (GTDB taxonomy): Bacteria > Myxococcota_A > Polyangia > Polyangiales > Polyangiaceae > PMG-095. Next base: position 3,448 of record DASUGE010000117.1, read on the forward strand.
CTCGCGTCGTCGGACGCGCCGGGCCCGAGCCGGCAGCTCAGGAGGGCCAAAACGACGAACGCCCCCCCGGCGACCAGGAGCAATGCCGCGACTTCCCTGGGTCGGCCTGATGGCCGAGGCGCAGACGACTGGGCAAGGGGCGGACCTGCGGCAGCGGTCTTGGGCACGAACAGGCGGGCACCCATTTGACTACCTATACTTACATTACCCTACCCGTCGACGCCAAACTTTGGATGCGGGACACTTATGGATGCCGCCTGCGCGGGCGAGGGCGCAACGGCCGCCGGCTTGTCGCGTGCTTGAGTCGTGAGCGAGCCGGCATGTAGACTCGGTGCCCCGCGGTGACACGCGGCCGGAAGCCGAGGGCAAGTGAGCGACATGACGGGGCAAACCAGCAAGACTCCACGGGTATCCGGCCTCTGGCTCCGGCGCGCGAGCGTCGCAGCCGTCACGCTCGCCCTGGCGATGGGCAGCGAGGCCTGCCGGACGAACAGCGACAACATCCAGCATTGGGCCACCACCGTTCAGGGGCCAAAGAAGCTTGTCGCCGTGCTCACGCACGACAAGTACCCGGTTGAGCTACGCGTCGAAGCGGCGCTGGCGCTCATCCGGATGAAGCCGCGCAACGGACGTCGCATCGGCATCGACGGCACCGACGACCAGCCTGGCCTCATGGCAGCGCTCACGCAGCTGCCCCCCGCGACGCGGAGCGCCATCATCGCCCGCCTGGTCCCCGCCTTGGAGGCCGAGATCCAGAAGCCGCCACCGGCGGCGCAGGGCGGGCAGCTCGCTCCCGATCCCTCCGTCCCCTACAAGGACGCTGCGTTCGCTCTGCTCGTCACCGACGGCGGTCGCTTGCTCAATGATCCTGCGCTGCGGCTGCGGCTGCGTGCCGCGATTTCCCGCTGGATTTCCGTCAGCTTCCCGCAGCGTTTCGACGATTCCTCGCAAACCTACGCCGTGAAGCAGATGGTCGGCGAGCTCAAGGCCGAATCGGTGCGCGCGCTGCCGAACCTGATTCAACCGGGCGCCGCGAAGATCGACGCGCTCGCCGAGCTGATCGCGGATCAGGGCGATCCAGCCACCAAGCTCGCCGCGAGCCAGCACCTCGTCGTCGTCGCGAGCGACGTGGCCTCCGACGCGTGGGTGAAGCAGAAGAGCCCCGGTGTCGAGGCGGCGAACAAGGCGCAGAAGCTCGCGCCCACGCCGGAGCAGTTCAAGGCGCAGATGGCGCAGTACCAGGAGGAGGAGCTCCTGCGCGTCTTCGCGTCGATGAAGCGCATCGGCGGCACGCCGGTCGTCGACTTCATGTTGCGCTTCGCCCAAGACAAGAACCAGAGCCCGAAGAGCCGCGCCGGTGCGCTCGCCGCGCTGCAGGGCAACCTCGACCGCAACAACCCGGCGCACGCCGAGGCCATCCTCGCGGTCGCTGGCGCGGCCGACACACCCGACCAGGTGCGCGACATCGCGCTCTCCCGCGTGGCCGAATTCCCGCGCGCCGTCGTCGTGGAGCGACTCTACGCGCTGTTCTCGAGCCCGGCGTGGAAGGTACGCTGGGTCGCAGCGGAGCTGATTCTGAAGATGAGCGACACGAGCCAGCTCCCGGAGTTCATGGAGAAGATCGGCAAGGCCGAGGGCATGGCCATCACGGAGCCCATGCGTTACGGAAGCCTGATCGCCGAGATGAAGGGCACCAAGAAACCGGTGGACGTCGTCACCCCCTACCTCGGCTCATCGCATGCCGTGCCGGCTCGGCTGACCGCGCTCGGCTACTACTACGAGAAGGGGACGAAGAACGATCTCGGCAGGCTGTCGAACCTGGACAACGATCACGCCAAGACGCCGACGTGCGCCAAGGACGCGGATGGTTGCGAGTGGAAGTGTGAGGTAGCCGGCGAGGGGAAGCGTGAAACCAAGGACATCGGCACGGTTGGCGAGTTTTTCAACTACTGCGTCAAGCCGGCGATGGAGAAACGCACCGCGCCATGAGTCAGGATCCCAACAAGAAGGTCAC
>DASUGE010000118.1:0-2779 GCA_036274215.1 Polyangiaceae bacterium
ATAGCCTTCGCGACCTGGGAACGAGGTCTACGAGGGCTCTTCACGGGGGTTTTTCACTCGCATGACAGTGCTTGAACCGGCGTCGGCCGGCGAGAGGGAGGGGCAACTGGTGATGCCTCGCGACGCTGGCGACCGGTTACGCAGCAGGTGCCGGCCTCGCCGGTTCGTCGTGTGGGTGGTGCCTACCGTAGCTCGTCGATCTGTTCTTCCGAGACCGGTAGCTCGTGTCGGCGGGCTTGCGCCCGCGGGCACAATGCATAGTCGCCGCAGCACTGACGGGGCGGCCATCCAATGTTTGTATACAAACATTGACGAACTCCAGTCGAAGGGCGGCGTCTCGCATGTTCGAATTCGAAGATACACAACGCGGCGACAACCCCCGTCGTGGGCGCCGCTCGAATGCTTGCACACAAACATCCACGGACTCCCGCGTAGGGCAGCGTCGCGCCCCGTGCCCGTAGCGGCTAAGCTCGATTTCAGCGCACCGTCACGGCGTACGGCAGCGCAGCGACGACGCTTTCACCGCGAAAGAGCGGGCCTAGCGTGGCCGCGAAGGGACGAAGCTCGACGGGCAATTGGTCGAGGGCGAGCATCGGGCGCGCCTCATAGCGCGCTAGCGCGGCCGCGACGTGCGACTCCTCGGTGTCTCCGTCGCCGAGCGAGAGCATGTCGAAGATGCTCTCCGCGGCCCCATCGACGGTGACGGCGCTCTTCGGGTCGACGCCGCCCGCCTTGCGCGCGTCTGCAATCGCTTCGAGCAGGCCGCCGAGCTTGTCGACGAGGCCGCGGTCGAGACCCTGCGGCCCACTCCAGATGCGCCCTTCGGCGACGGGAAGGATCTTGTCGGCACCCGTTTTGCGGCCCTCGGCGACGCGTGCGATGAAAAGGTCGTAAATTCCCTGCATGAGGGAGCGCACGCGTTCGCGTGTCGGGTCGTCCCAGGCGACGAGCGGCGAGAGGTACCCGGCGCGCTCGGCGGCGCCCTCGGCTTTGCTCGCCGGAAACGTGAAGCTCGTGATGCCGAGCTCTTTGAGGGCCGGCGACACGACGAGCTTGCCGCCGAAGACACCGATGGATCCGACGATGCTCGCGGGCTCGGCGTAGATGCGATCGGCCGCGGAGGCGATGTAGTAGCCGCCGCTCGCCGCCATGCCGCCGACGGAGGCGATGACGGTCTTCTTCTTTCGCATCTTCATGAGCTCGTGCCAGATGAGGTCGCTGGCGAGCGGGGAGCCGCCGGGAGAGTCGATGCGGATGACGACGGCTTTGACGTTGTCGTTGCGCGCGAGCTTCGCGAGCACCTTCACCATCGCGGTCGAGCTGATGCCGCCGCCGCCGAACGGGCCGCCGGCATCCGTGGCGATGGCGCCCTGCATCGGCACGACGGCGACGTGCGGATGGGACGCCGTATCGTCGCTGCTCCCCATGAGCGCCTTCATGATCTCGCCGAGATCGAGGCCGCGCCGCCCGGTGGCGCGTGGACCGAACGAGGGCTCGAGGTTCGTCGTCTTGCCGAGCTTGCGCAGCTCGTCGCGCGCGTCGGACTCGTACCCGAGCTCGTGGATGAGTCCGCGGCTCTTCGCTTCGGGCGGGCTGAACGGCCCCGATTCGAGCGCGACTCTCGCCTCGGGCGTGGGGGCGAGCGCGAGCCAGCCGTCGCGGATCGAGCCGAGCGCGAAGTCCAATGCTTCCTTCGCTTCGGGGCTCGGTCCGTCTTGGAGCAGTGGCTCGGGTCCGCTCTTGAATTTCCCGACGTGCAGGAAATCCACCTCGATCTTCAGGCGATCGAGGATGCTTTTCATGTACACGACCTGCGCGGCGAGACCGACGGTCTCGGCCTCCCCCGCCGGCCCGAGGTAGCGGCGCGTGCAGCCGCGCAGGAACAACGCCGCGGTCGCATTCGAAAGGCCGTCGCCCTGACACACGACGGGCAAGCCCTTCTTCGCGTAGCGGTCGAGCAGCGAGCTCAGCTCCTGGACCTGGGCCATGTCGAACCCAGCACCACCGAGACGGACGAGCACGCCGGCCGTCGTGTCGGCGGCGAGGCCCTTCTCGAGAGCACGCACGAGGCCCGTGTAGGTGCGCGCGGCGGGGAGCGGAAACAAGCCCCCCGCAATCGCTTCCGGCGCACCGGCGCTCAGATCGACGTCGAGGAGGCGCTTCTCGCCCTTCCCGGGACGGGTGTACCCCTCCTCGAGCGGACCCGACGTTTTCGGCTTCGAGCCGCACGAAAGCGCAAGCGGAAGGAGCAGGAGCGCAGCGAGACGTCCTTTCACGGCGCCTTCACTCCCGGCAAGTCCGTCGTGTCGATGTCCGGCCGCGAATGCCCGGGGAGATCCGCCGTATCGATCGGCGAGGGTGCCGAAGTTGCCGTCGGCTTCGGCGCCGCGGGCGCCGTCGACGTGCTCGAGCTCTCGGCTTCGCGGAGCCGCGCCTGCGCGCGCTGCCCGTATTCCGACGCCGGCCCCGCTTGCTCGAGCACGCGCTTGTACATGGCGATGGCGCCCTTGTGGTCCCCCGAGCTCCACTTCTGATCCGCGACGGCAATCAAGGCAGGCAAATAGCTCGGATTCGCGTCGAGCACCCGCGCATACATGCGCGCGGCCGTGGCGCTGTCTCCGCGACGCCGTGCCACGTCCGCCAAGCCCGCGAGCGCCTCCGTATTGCCCGGCTGCTCGCTCACGACGCTCTGATAGAGCTCGGCCGCGCGGCCCAGGTCGCCCCTTGACGACGCCTGCGCCGCCTGCGTGAGCCGCGACCGGAAGTCCCCGCCCGGAGC
>DASUGE010000119.1:0-3739 GCA_036274215.1 Polyangiaceae bacterium
GAGCCACGCCCGCTCGGCACCCTCCGGGGTGAGGGTGACGCTCGGCAAGCAGCGCCGAGCCACCGCGCCGAGCGGCAACGCCGCGGCGCCTTCGGGGAGCGGCCACGGAAGCGCTTCCTCGAGCGTGAAGGCGCCGCTCTCCGTGCGCCGCAGCGCCGACAGGCAAGCCGGCACACCGAGGTGCTCCCCGAGGTCGCGCGCGAGCGCGCGCACGTAGTAGCCCTTGCTCGCGCGAACCGCGAGCTCGATGCGCTCGCCTCGCACGGCGAGCAGCGTCAACGAATCCACGCGGATCGGCCGCGGCGGAAGCTCGGGCGGCTGACCCCTTCGTGCGAGAACGTGGGCGCGCTGCCCGCCCACTTGGATCGCGCTCACCGCCGGTGGCACTTGCAGCGTCCGCGCGCGCTCCGCAAGAAAGGCAGCTTCGAGCCGTGACTCACCGAGCGCGCCGGGTGGGACGGCGCGCTCCTCGACGAGCTCGCCGTCGGTGTCGAGCGTGCTCGTGCTGCGCCCGAAGAGCACCTCGGCCCGGTACGCCTTCGTTTCCAGGGACAGGTACGGCGAGAGCTTCGTCGCCTCGCCGACCAAGAGCAACAAGACGCCGGTCGCCATCGGATCGAGCGTGCCGGCGTGGCCGATCGCGCGCGTCCCGAGGCGCTTCCGCGCGCCCGCGACGACGGTGTGGCTCGTGCACCCTGACGGCTTGTCTACGACGAAGACGCCGTCGATCACCCGAACCAGACGCTCTTCCGCTCGCGGACTCCGCTGTCGAGCATCGCCTGGATCGCGCCGCGCACCCGCTCGGAGAGGCGACCGACGAGGACGTGGTCTTCGGCGGCTTCCGGCCCGGCGCTGTCGAGCGAGACCGGCTCGCCGAACGTGATGGTCCAGCGACTGGGGGCCGGCACGAGGCCGAGCGGTCCGAGCAGCGGGAACGTCGGCGTCACCGGGATGTACGGCAGCCCGACGAGGTTGGCGAGCGACTCGAGCCGGTAGAGCAGGGGATTCGTCTCCTCCGCGCCGACGATCGCGCAGGGGATGATCGGCGCCTGCATGCGCAGCGCGAGCCGAATGTACCCGCCGCGCCCGAAGCGCTGCAGCCGGTAGCGCTCGCTCCAGAGCTTGCGGATGCCCTGCACGCCTTCGGGGAACACGGCGAGCAGGTTCTCCTTGGTGAGCAGGCGCTCCGCGTTCTCCTGGCACGCGCGGATGGCGCCGACGCGATTCATGAACACGCCGGCGAACGGCAGGTAGAACAAGAAATCTTCGGCGAGCCAGCGCAGATCGCGCGCGCTCGAGTGCTCGAGTCGGAGCGCCGTTCGCAGCATCAGCCCGTCGAGCGGCAACGTGCCCGAGTGGTTGGCGACGATGATGCAGCGCCCGTGCTTCGGCACGTTGCTCACGCCGAGCGTGCGCACGCGGAAGTAGCGGCGATAGAGGAACTCCGCGATCGGCCGAAAGCGGCTCTCGTAGGCGGGATCGAGCCCGAAATCGTCGACCTCCTCCGAGCGGCTTCGCAGGCCCTTCCGGCCCCAATGCTCCTCGAAGTACGGCGACGCCGCGATGTCGTCGGCGGGAGGCGCCGCGGGGTCGCGCTCCTTCGTGACGATGGGCAAAGGCTCGCTTTGCGGCGTTTCGTCCTCCGCGACCGCGCCGGTGCGGATCAGACGATCGAGGCGCGCTTCGAGCACGCGGATCTGCTCCGCGACGTCGCCGTGTGCCGTCGAGCTCGGCGGCATCGAGTCGAGCGGATCGGACCAGCCGACGTGGGGCGGGACCATGCGCGAGCCGAGCCCGAGCTCCGGCGCTTCCTCGAGCAGCGATTCGTCCTCGTCGTCGAGCGCGAAGCGCGGAGTGACCTCTTCGGGCGGCGGAGGCGGCGGGGCGGGCTGCTCTGCCACGCCCGCCCGGTGGCCGCGGCGCGGTCGGCGCGGTCGCACGGCGTCGCCGGGCTTCGCGGCGTGCGCGCCGTTCGTCGGCGGCGTGGGCGGCGTGGGCGGCGTGGCGTTCTTCGCGGGGCGGCGGCCGCGAGCGCGCGGCTTGGCGGCGCCACGCGGGCGTTCGGGACGCTTGTCCTTCTTCACGCGGGCGTCTCCGAGAGCAGCTTCACTTCGCGCAGGTGCTGCGCGTTGGCGAAGTCGATCAACGCTTCGCGACTGGTGTAGAGGGGCCGGTAACCCATGGCTTTGCGCGCGAGGTCGCCGTCGGCGACGCACACGTACTGCAAGTAATCGAAGAAGGCCGGCGGCGCCTCCGCGAATTGCGCCACCCAGAGCGCGCCCACCACGGAGCCCGCGAGCGGCCGCGGCAGGGGCAAGGCCTGCCGGCCGGCGAGGCGAATCGCCGTACCGAGCGGCAGCACGCCGTCCGGCGTGATGTTGAAGACGCCGGGCGCGTCCCGCACGACGGCCAGCCGGAACGCGGCGATCGCGTCCGCCTCGTGCAGGAACTGCCACAGCGGATCGAACCCGAGAACGGTCGGAACGAAACGGTGGCTCAGGTAGCGCGTGAAGAAATTGTCGATGTTCGGCCCGACCACCGGCGCCGTGCGCAAGATCGTCACCGTGCGACCCTGGCCGGGTCGCCCGAACCGGAGCGCCTCGCTCTCGGCCTCGATCTTGTCCGCCAAGAACGGCTCCGTGCGCCGGGCCCTGAGCGGATGCTTCTCCGAGAGGAAATTCGGGTTCGTGGGATGCGCGCCGTAGAGCAAGGTTTGGCTCCACATGACGAGCTTCTTCACGCGGGTGCGCCGGCAGGCGTTGAGCACGTGCATCGTGCCGACGCTCTCGAGCTCGTGCGAATAGGCGCTCGCGTGCGTCGGCGACGCGAGAAATGCCAAATGCACGACCGTATCGACCTCTTCCGCTGCGAGCGCTTCGGCGAGGCGCTCTTCGGCTGCAGGGTGCGTCATCTCCGCTTCGTAGAAGCGCGTTTTTGCGCCCGCCGTCGCGGGCTGACGCGTGTCGAGCGCGAGAATCCGCGCGATCTGCGGCTCCTCCTCGAGCACGCCGATCAGGTTCGACCCAAGAAATGACGCTGCTCCCGTCACCGCAACCACACGCCGCCGCGGCGCACGCGCCGCGAGTGGTGAAGAGCCCGGTGCGGGCGAGTGTTCCAAGGTGTGCTCGTCGCTCACTTTTCCCGTCCGAAGAGCCTCACCCTACCACAATGCCTCACCATTTCGCGTGCCTATGCGTGTTCTCGGAGGCGGGACGCGCGCAGGTCGGTTAGAATGTTGAATAGATGGACCCGCCCGGTCAGCAGCGCCTCGGCCCTTATGTCTTAGGGGAGCGCCTCGGCTTGGGAGGAATGGCGGAGGTGTTCGTAGCAACGCGCCCCGGTCCGCGCGGCTTCAACAAGCGCTTCGCCGTGAAGCGGATCCTTCCCGAGCTCGCGCGCGATCCGCGTTTCGTAGCGATGTTCTGCGATGAAGCGCGCATCTGCGCGAGCCTCTCGCATCCGAACATCGTGCAGGTGATCGACTTCGGCGAGAGCGACGGCGAAGTGTTCATGGCGCTCGAGTACGTCGACGGACTCTCGCTCGCGCGCCTCCTGCGTTTGGTCGCGGGCGCACGCCGTCGCTTCCCGGTGCCCGTCGCGCTCTTCATCGCGCACGAGGTGCTGCGCGCGCTCGACTTCGCGCACAGCGCTTGCGACGAGGAGGGGCGCTCGCTCGGCATCGTGCATCGCGACGTGTCGCCCGGTAACGTTCTCATCGGTCGCACGGGCGAAGTGAAGC
>DASUGE010000120.1:0-9462 GCA_036274215.1 Polyangiaceae bacterium
GCACCCGCGAGTGCGGAGCGAGTCCGCACCCCCGCCGACTCGACCGAGCCCACGCCCATGGCCCCGCCGACACCAGCCGCGCCCTCGGTCGCGACATTCCCGGACGACACGGCGCGAAACCAGCACGACGCGGAGAGCCGCAAGGTCGCCACGGCGCGCAGCTTGCTCCGCTCGGGACAGCCGCGCGCCGCACTGCTCGTGCTCGACGAAGCGCGCCGTGACTTCCCGAACGGCGAGCTCACGCAAGAGCGCGAAGCCCTCGCGATCGAAGCGCTCCGCGCGCTCGGCAGCACCACGGAAGCCCGGCGCCGTGCCGAGGCGTTCCTCGCTCGCTACCCCGCGAGCCCGCATGCCACGCTCGTCCGCCGCGCGCTGCAAGCTCCACCCGGGAAAGCCTTTTCGCCCTAGGGCGGCGGCGTCTGGCACTCCGTCATGAAATCCGGCGGGCAGCACATGCGCGGCACCTGACTCCCCGCGTCTTCGCAGCCGGCGTCCATGAACGCCTGGTAATCGAAGGCACCGAAACAAACCCAGGTCACGAGGCCCCGGCTATCACACAGGCCGTCACCCGAGAACTCACAACCGAGCGCCTCGCAGTCCGTCCCACCGTCACCGCCGGCGCCACCGGGCGCAGCGCCCGCTTCCGACGAGCCGCCCATCCCCGCGCTCGGCACGCCGCCACTGCTCTGCGCGCCGCTGGTCGCGCCCGTGCCGGCGCCGCCGGTCGACGCTCCGGCTCCCGCTGCAGCGCTCGCACCAGCCGTGCCGCCGCTTCCGCTCGCCGCTCCGCCGCTTCCGCCGCTCCCGCTTCCGCCGCGACCGGCCACACCCGCGCCCGCGCTGCCTCCCGCGCCTCCCGTCGCGCCGCTACCGCCGTGGCCCTTCCCCGCTTGGCCCGCGCCCGCCGACATCGCGCCGGCGCTGCCACTCTGCCCGCCGGACGCACCGCCGCCGTCGCTCTTCGAATCGCCGCCACAACCGGGGCTCACCGCCGCGAGCAGAGCACCCGCGAGCACAGGACCTAATCGCATCACACCGAACCTCCGACGCTCATTCTACCAGCTTTTGGACGAGCTCGAAGTCGACGCCGGCACCACCATAAAATGCGCTTCGAAGCCGCTCGACCCGTTCGAGCGGGAGCGTGCGCCCGCAGGCACGAAACGCTTCGGCGACCAGCGCTCGCTCGTTCCGCGTGAGCCGCCCGTCGATCACCGCCGCGATGATGAGAAGCCGGAGCGCGAGCCGCTGCTCCGCGACGCTGAACGCGCGGAGCTCGTCGAGGAAGCGCGTTGGATCGTCCACGTCGTCGAAGTCGACCGGCCCTAGCTTTTCCACGAGCACCCGCAGGAGTGCGTGCAGGTTCGGGTGCAGATCGCCCGTGCGCACCACCGCGCTCGCGACGGAGCGGAACGCGGCACGCCTGCCCTCCGCCGACGGTAGCCCGCCCTGGAGCGCGTACCCCACGAGCTCCACTGCCGCCGAAGGCCCCATCACCCGGAGCCTGGCCTCGCGCGCCACCATGAAGCAAACGACGGCGTTCCACGCCGCCGTCACCGGGATCGTGACGAGCTCCAGCACGGCGCGCCCCATGAAATGGCCGAGGAACGTGCGAAGCACGAGCTTGATGAGAAAGGTCGTGAGCGCGATCTTCGCCTTGTAGAGGAGCGACGCGACCGCCACGACCCAGCGCAGGCTCTCGCGATGCGGGTTCACGCCGAACACGCGCCCCTGCGGATTCGGCAGCTCGAGGGCGGCGCGGGCGAGCGCGAGCGCCACCTCCCGCTGCTCGCTCGTCTGAGACTCCGAGAAGCGCAGCCCTGCCGCCGTCGCCATCGAGTGCACCGAGCGCAGCGCGTCCCAATAAAGAAATCCGATCTCGAAGATCGATGCGACGACCGTCGCGGCGAGCACCACGGTCCAGTAAAGGGCATGGTCCGTCGTCGAATGCGCCAAGCCGCCCGGGCCGAGAAAGCGCAGCGCCGCCCAGATCGCGGCGCTCGCGCTCGCTGCGCCCGAGAGCGCCCCCGCGACGGCTGCACGAGCCACCGCGCGCTGCTCGATGCGGTGGAGCTCGCGCCGCTCGGCCTCGTTCAGGACGTGGATCGGGTCGTCTTCCCCGGCCACGGGCGCATGGGCGGGCGTGCGGCGAAGGACGGCCATGGCGAGCCGCTCGAGAAAGGGAAGCGCGAGCTCACCGCTTTCGACCATCGAGCGGAATATACCGAAACCTGTTACCGTGCCGCGCCATGTCGAAGCTCGCTCGAATCGGAAGCCTGATACCGGGTCTCTTTCTAGCGTTCGCCCAGGGCGCCTGTGACGAAAAGCCGTCTGCGCCGAGCGCGCCGTCGGCGACAGCCACGGCCGCTCCGACGCCCACCCCGACGCCGACCCCTGCTCCCACGCCGAGCGAGGCGCCAGCAGCGGCCAAGCCCAAGAAGAAGCTCTCCGACTGCGGCAGCGGTCCGGAAGTGACGATCGACGACAAGGCGCTCGAGGCCGAAATCCGGAAGAAGCTCGACAAGGCGAGCGGCGCCATCACCAAGGCCGATCTCAAGCGGCTGAAGTCCCTGAACCTCTCGCAGATGAAGGACATCCACGAGCTCGACCCCTGCGTCTTCACGCCGATGACGGGCCTCAAGGAGCTCTTCATGGGCCCCGGCGATTACGACGACATCACGCCCCTCGCCGGCATGACGAACATGGAGTCGCTCCGGCTCTCGATCAATCAGGTGAAGGACCTGAAGCCGCTCGAAAAGCTCACGAAGCTCGACCGGCTCGATCTCGGTCGCACGCAGGTGAGCGACCTCACGCCGCTCGCCAAGCTCACGACGATCACCGAGCTTCAGCTCGACGACACGCCGGTCGACGACGTGAAGCCGCTCGCCGGGCTCGTCAACATGACGAACCTGAGCCTCAAGCGCACGAAGGTGAAGGACGCCTCTCCCCTCAAAGGGATGAAGAAGCTCAAGTTCATCTACATCGGCGGCACGCCGCTCGACGACGACCCGATGAGCGTCGGCCCGCTCCGCGGCCAGGGCACCAAGGTCATCGCCGAGTGACGGCGCGCCCGGAGCCGGACGCGAACGGCGACTAAATTCCGCCGCCCGGCAAGACGCGCGGCTTCGCGGTGTGCAACCCGCACTCGCGCTGCGTGGCTTCTTCCCACCACCAGCGGCTCGCTCGCTCGTGCTCGCCGGGGCGAGCGGCGCGCGTGCACGGCTCACACCCGATCGAGATGTACCCGCGCTCGTGGAGCTCGTTGGTCGGAACGCGCTCGGCACGCAGGTAGTCCCAAACGCTGGCGAGCGTCGCATGCGCGAGCGGATTCGCCTTCAGCATGGGTCCCGCGACGCCCCGGTGCGCCATGTCGAGCTCGAGCATCTGCACCGTGCTGCGCGTGGGGCTCTGATCGCGCCGCTGGCCGGTGAGCCACGCCGCATACTGCGACAGCGCGCGCCCGAGCGGCTCGATCTTGCGGATGCGGCAGCACTCGCCGTGTCCGTCTTCGTAAAAACTATAGAGGCCCTTCTTGCGCACCAGGTCCTCGACGGCCGCGAACGCCGGGAAGTACGTCGTGATACTGATCCCGTAGCGCGTGCGCACGGCGTCGATGAAGCGATACGTCTCCGGGTGGAGCCGCCCAGTATCGAGCGTGAACACGGAGAACTTCCGCCCCGTCGCTGCCGCCATGTCGATCAGAGCGACGTCCTCGGCGCCGCTGAACGCGATCGCCGCGCTCTCGCCGTAGCGAGCGAGCACCCAGTCGACGACCGCCTTCGGCTCCGCGTTCGCGAAGCGCGCGTTGAGGTCCTCGAGCTCGGTCTCGCTCGGAGCCAGCGCGCCCGAGCTCGACGGCGCCGCGCCGTTCGAGCTCGCGGGGCTCGCGAGGCGCTCGCGCATGAGCTCGATCACGCTCGTGTACACCACCTCGCGCTCGCCATCGTTGACGATGAAGAACGGCGCGAGGTCGACGCGGTGCGCGGCCGCGAGCTTCATGCCACGCGACGCCGGATCGGCTTCGACCGCCATCACGACCTCGTCGATCTGCTCCCACAAACCGCGGCGCCGGAGGACTTCCTCCGCCTGAATACACTTCTTGCAGGGGCTCCCGTCGGCGAGCTCCTTCTTGATCATCGTGACGTGCATGGACCTTTGCCGAAGCTATAGGCCGGGAAATTTTGGTAAGCCAGGGGGGCCTCGCACCCGGATGAAGCATGATGGCTCGAAGCGTCTTGCCGGCTGAAAAGGTCGGCGGCTGATAGCGCGTGGGGTGTGGGAGTTGCGGAGGGGCGATTTCTCCGCTAGGAAAGGCGCCCTCCCCATGAACCGCTCCGTCTGGAACGTCCGCCGCCGCCACGAATGGCTGGCCACCCCGCTCAAGGGCAAGCCGCTGAAGAAGCGCAAGCGCCTCCGTATCGGCCTCGAGCAGGCCCGCGCCCGCAAGGGCGAGACGGCCGCCGCGGCCGAGCCCGCCGCCACGTGAGCCCGGCCCCGGCAAGTCCGGGGATGTTGGCCCAAAGACGCAGCGGCTGTTACCGAGCCGCATGCGAAAGCCGCTTGCCGTGCTCTGGGGGCTCACGCTCGCGGGCTGCTTGGACTTCCGCAAGGTCGACGACGCCAAAGCGCCCGGCGACATGCTCGGCATGTACGACGTGAAGGGCAAGCTCGCGAGCTCGACGTGCGGCGAAGGCGCGCTCGGCGCCGGCAAGACCTGGAACTTCCAGGTCAAGCTCACGCGCTTCGAGAACGACATCTACTGGCTCAACGGCCAGGAGACGCTCGTCGGCGACATCGAAAACGACGGACGCACCTTCTCGATCCAGAGCGGCGTGCAGGTGCAGGTGTCGCAGCCGGGGCGCGGCCAAGCGGGCTGCCTCATCAATCGTCGCGACGACGCCGAGGGCAAGCTCAGCGACTCGGGCACCGAGGTGGAGAGCTTCGAGGGCAGCCTCGAGTTCAGCTACGAGGCCGCCAAGGGCAGCGACTGCCTCGATTGGCTCGGCACCGAGGGCGCGGTCGACGTGCTCCCCTGCTCCCTCACCTACGACCTCGACGGCACCCGCACCGGCGACGGCAAGGCCCCCGAGCGCTAGGCGCGGAGGGCTTTATAGAAGGGCGGAAGGGCGGGAAGGTCCCAACCCAGAAGGGTCGTCTCGGGCGTGGAACAATTCCCGGACGGGCTGCGTTTGGCTGTGCGGAGCAGAGCTAGCCGTGCTAGAATCTGAACCAACGTGCAGCATGGAACCCTGGTTCCCGGGCTGGTCCGTCGGGGGGTATCCCTCGAGTACTGCGCAAACATCGAAACCGCACCCCTGCGGTTTCATTACGGAACGCCACCAAAACGCGCGGCGGGCCCCGATCGAGGCGTAGGCTCGATGCGGGCAGCCTCTCGTGTTTCCGCCGCTCCGGAGCGTCCGGCTACTGCCGGAGGAGGTCATTGCACAATGCATTGTAGTTGTACCCCTAGCCCGGAGGTTCTCGACTAGCTGAGCGGCCTGAGTCCGCGCGTCGAGCGTGCGGACGAGCTGCTCGCGCCCCTCTACCTCCGGGTCTTGACGGGGTTACACAACGAGCCGGGCGGCCGAAAGGCTGCCCGGCTTGTCTTATTTGGGGTGGCCGACAGGCCGACCGCGCCCGTCTGATTTTCGGGTTCCCGGCTTCTTGGGGCGGCGAGGTTTCTGCTAGACAGAGGGCCCGTCGCGTGGGGCGACATTGCTTTCGCCCGAGGAATCTTTGATGACCGAGCACATCACCGCGCTTCAAGCTTCCGTGAGCCACCTCCTGGGCCTCGCTTCCGACTTCTTCCTCTACGAGCGCTGGGAAGGCCCCTGGTTCGAGAAGGACAACTGGGAGCGCCTGATGAAGGGCCTGCGCGTCACGCTGACGATGTCGGGCGCGCTGTTCCTCATCTACGAGATCCGCGCTCGCCGCCTGAAGGAGAAGCTCCCCGAGCGCCTACGCCGCCGCATCGCGTACGTCATGACGGCGGTCGCGTTCCTCACCTACTTCGACTTCTTCAACCCCAACGTCCGCTACGAGCAGTACTACCACCGCCACGAGTTTTATCATTACTACCTCGGCTCCAAGTACTCGAAAGAGCTCGGCTACCTGCGGCTCTACGAGTGCACGCTGATCGGCGAGATCGAGCTCGGCCGTGGCGCGAGCGTGAAGAAGCGGGATTACCGCGACCTCTCCGTCGACCTCATCAAGCCGGTCGAGGCGAGCTACATCGTGAGCGATCCGCAGAAGTGCAAGAGCCACTTCACGCCGGAGCGCTGGGAAGCCTTCAAGAAGGACGTCGACTGGTTCTATCACTCGGCGGCCGGCAGCTACTGGGAGGGCATGCAGAAGGACCACGGGTACAACCCGCCACCGGTCTGGACCATGACCGGCAAGTTCTTCGGCAGCTTCGCGCCGGCGGGAGACGTCTATTTCAAGATCCTCGCTTGTATCGACATCCTGTTTCACATCGGCTGCGTCGTGATGTTCGGCTGGGCCTTCGGCTGGAGGGCCATGGCCGTCATGACGGTATTCTGGGGCTGCAACGCCCCGGCGAACTTCTATTGGACGGGCGGCGCGTTCCTGCGACAGGACTGGATCTTCTTACTCGTCGCGTGCGCCTGCTTGCTTCGTAAACGGAAGTTCTTCCTGGCGGGCGTCGCGCTCACCTGGTCGATGTTGCTGCGCATCTTCCCCGGCATCTTCATCATCGGCATCGCCATCATCATGGGGATCCAGCTGATCGAGACGATCCGGCGCAAGAAGCCGAAGAATCTCCTCGACTACATCCACCCCGACCACCGGCGCTTCATCGCGGGCTGCGTGGTGTGCCTGGGCGTGCTGGTTCCCGCGAGCATGGTCTTCACGGAGGGTGTGCAGGCTTACAAGGACTTCTACGAGCACACGCTGAAGACCCACCAGCGCACGCCCCTCACGAACACGATGGGGCTCGAGACGATGGTCGAGCACGACTGGAGCGGTCGTATGCGCTTCACGCGCGACGACAACCTCGACGATCCGTTCGAGGGCTGGAAGAACGGTCGCCTGGAGCGATTCCAGAAGAACAAGCCGATCTTCGTCGGCATCATCGCGCTCGTGTTCGGCTGGACCATTTGGGCGCTCCGGCGCACGAAGCTTTTGTGGATCGGGCTCGCCTTGACGGTGCCGCTCGTGGAGTCGCTCACGAACGTCACCTGTTATTACTATTCGTTCTGCATGGTGGCGGCGGCGCTCGTGCTCGCGCGCCGGCAGATAGGCCCTCCGTTGCTCGTCACGAGCGGCGTGAGCCAGATCCTGCTCTATGCGCCGAACGGGTATTACTGGGTCGACGACCGCTACAACGCGCAGTCGTACCTGTTCTACGCGATGGGCCTGATCCTGCTCTTCGTCTACTCGCGGCCGTTCAGCCTCGCGCGGCTGAAGGCGTGGTGGGACGGCAAGCCCGAGCCGAAGGACAAGCTCAAGATCTTCGTCTCGACGCCGCCTCGCCCCGCCCTGCCCACGTCGGGCTCGTAGGACCCTCCGGTCCTTCCGCCTTCCCGTTCGCTCCCCCGAACCGCGCCGTTACGCCGGTTCGGGACGCAGCGCGCGGCGGAGGCCGGAGACGACCTCGCCGAGCCCGTCGGGCAGCGCGCGCAGGGCGACGTCGAGGTGCTCGGGGTCGGACTCGATGGCGCGAATCGTCACGAGGGGGGCGAGCGCCGCGAGCGCGCGGCGGAGCCGGACATCGCGCGCGAGCTTCGGGTGCTTCATGAGATCGAGCACGATGCGGTCGTCGCGCGCCTCGACGAGCAACGCGGGGCGCTTCGGCATGTAAGCGGCCAGATTTCCGGGCTTGCTGAGATCGAGGGCGCCTGACTTGAGCAGGGCCGCGACGGGCGTCTCCTGCCGGTCGTCGAGCGCCTTGAGGGCGACCTCGCGCAGGCGGAGCTCGATGCGGAGGGTGGAGGCGTCGAGCTTCAAGCGCTCGATCACGACGACACCGGACGCGCGCACGGTCGTGCCCATCAGATCGAGCGTAGCCGCGACGCGCATTCCGGGCGGAACCGCTGCAATCTCCACGTCTTTCGGCGCCTTCTTGCCGCCGAGGTTCGACGCCAGCCAGCGCAAGGCAACGATCGGCACGCCGAAGCGCATGCCGACGGCGTTCCTCGCCATGCGGAGGAGCTCCTCCGGGTGGCGCCGCACGTACGAGGTTGCCGCTTCCAAGACGGGAATGGCCGAGGCCAGACGCAAGTTCACGGCGGGAGCAAACCACAGCTCCCCCCGCGAGTGGGACCGAAAATAGGGTACGTTCCGGGCGATGCGCCTCCTCAAGCTCGGCCAGCTCATGGTGCGGCTCGCGGGCGGACCCGACCGCGAAGGCGGCGGCAATGGCCCATTGCTCGTGCTGATGCACGGCTTCGGCGCGCCGGCGACCGACCTCGTCCCGCTCTTTCGCAGCATCCAAGTGCCGCCGGAGGTGCGCTTCGCGTTTCCGGCTGCGCCGCTCGTGCTCGACGCGAACGCGCCCGACGAATACGCGCCGCGCGCGTGGTGGATGGTCGACCTCGCGCGCATGCAGCAGTCGCTCCTGCGCGGCGAAGGGCTGAACCTCGCGCGCGAGGCGCCGCCCGGCCTTCCGGCGGCGCGCGCCGCGGTGCTCGGCATGCTCGCCGAGCTCGAGCAGAAGCTCGAGGCGCCGCCCGACCGCGTCGTGCTCGGTGGGTTCTCGCAAGGTGCGATGCTCGCGACCGACGTGACCCTGCGCATGGAGCGACCGCCGGCCGGCCTCGTCATCCTGAGCGGCGCGCCCGTGTGCGTTGACGAGTGGCAAACGCTCGTCTCGAAACGAGCCGGGCTCCCCGTCCTCCAAAGCCACGGCCGCGCGGATCCGACCCTCCCTTACGCAGGCGCCGAATGGCTGCGGGATTTCCTGGAAGGCTCGCGGCTCGGCGTCGAATTCGTGGCGTTCAACGGCGGCCACGGGATCCCGGACGGCGTGCTCGACCGCCTCGGCCCCTTCGTCGTGTCCGCCGCCGAGAGAGCGAAAACACAACCGGCGTCGGCCTAGACCGAGCTTTGTGCTAGGCGAGGCGCCCCCCTTTGTCGCAATCGTCCGAACCTGCCCTGCCGGATCCCGAGCTCGACCGCATCGTCGGAGAGGAAGAAGCGTGCCTCGACCGCGTCGAGGGACACCTCCAAGCGCGACCTGCCGCGCGTGCGCGCCGCACCGACGCCAGCGACTACGACGAGCGCCTGCTCGATCTCCGCGACCAGATCGCGGCCGCCCGCGCCGAGGACCTGCCCCCGCTCGTTCAGGAAATGGAGCGCCTGCAAGCGCTCGCGAGCCGCCTGCGCGAGATCGAAGAAGTCTCGATCGACCGCCGCTCGCCGTACTTCGGACGCCTCGTCCTGGAAGAGAACGGCCGGCGGCGTGAGGTGCTGATCGGCCGCTCGACGTACCTCGACACCGGCAGCAAC
>DASUGE010000121.1:0-13748 GCA_036274215.1 Polyangiaceae bacterium
AGGGGCAGGGGGAGCGGCGACGAGTTGGGGGGTGGGGGAAGCGGGCGGCAGATTTGCGGGTGCCGTGGATGGAGGTGCGCATGCGGCGAGGAGGGCCGAGAGGAAGGGGAGCGCCCGGCCCCGCCGGGGGGGCGCGCTAGGGCGCTTCGGCACGGGAGGAATGCTCCTTGCCGTCGTAGCGGAGCAGGTGCTTCTTGCCGTCGTTCAGCGTCGCGAGGTTCACGGGGCGGCGCCAGATGCGCTCGAGCGCCGTGAGCGTCTCGTTGGCGTAGTCGCCGCGCAAGTCTACGCCGCGGTGATCGTGGAAGAGCAGGAGCTCGCCCTTGTTCTCGAAGTTCGCGTCCTCGACGTAGATGAACGGGTTGCCGAAATTCGTGAGCTGGGCGAGCAGGCGCTCCTTCACGGCCTTGAACTCGCGTGAATCGATCTCGAAGCGCTCGTTGCGGTTCGACCAGCCGAAGCTGAAGAGCTGGTGCTCGAGCGCGAAGTCCTCCGTCAAAAACTCGTCGATGAACGTCACGTCGTTGTAGAGCGCGCGCACCTCGAACACCTTCTGCTGCCCGAGGCCGAGCCGGAGGTCCCAGTGGCGCTTCTGGTCGAGATCGTTGCAGTCCTCCCATTCGGGGCCGAATTGCCCGCGATTCCAGCGCTCCTCGATGCTGCGGTAAAGCTGGACGCCGAGCTTGTACGGGTTCAGGCGACCGCCGCTCGTCACCATCACCCCGGCGTTGTTCTCGGCATAATCGACGATCTCCGTCCAGTCGCAGACGTCGCTCGTCATCATCTTCGAGTGCCAGTAGGAGGCCCAGCCCTCGTTCATGATCTTCGTTTCCATCTGCGGGGCGAAGTAATACGCCTCGTCGCGCACGATGCTGAGGATGGCGCGTTCCCAGCGCTCGAGCGGCGCGTTCTCGATCAGGAACAGGAGCACGTCTTGCTCGCGGCTCGCGGGATTCTTGCCCTTCTTCTTCTCGCGTGCCTCGACGATCTTCTTCTTCTGCTCCTCGATGTATTCCTCGGGGTTGATGAACTCCTCCATGTAGTCTTTCGACTTCAGGCGAGGCACCTCCACCGCGGTCGGCTCGTCTTCCACCTTTTCGTCCCGGCGCCGGCGCACGAAGCGCGACCAAGGGTCGACCAGGTTTTCGAGCGAGAGGCAGGTGTCGACGAACGCTTCGACGCGGCCGATGCCGTAGCGGTCTACTATGCGCCGCACGGCCGCGCCGTGGTTCGCCATCTTGTCGATCCAGCGGCGATTGGGGTCGTAATCGCGCCCGCGCCGGCGCACCGGGTCCGTGATGGGCTCCCCGGCGTCGAGGTCCGTCGAGCGGAACGAGAAGTTGTTCTTGAAGAAATCCACGTGGCCGAGCACGTGGCACATCACGAGCTTCTGGTCGGTGAGGCTGTTGCCTTCGAGCAGGTACGCGTACGAGGGGTTGTTGTTGATGACCATCTCGTAGATTTTCGAGAGGCCGTACTCGTAGCTCTTGCTCAGGCGCTCGTACTCCATGCCGAAGCGCCAGTGCGGGTAGCGGTTCGGAAAGCCGCCGTACGCCGCGATCTCGTTCATCTGGTCGTAGCTCAGCATCTGGAACACGACCGGGAAGAAATCCAAGCCGTAGCGCCGCCCGATGGCCTCGATCTTCTCCTGCTCGACGAGCAAGTAGCGCGGCAGGTCGGCCTGATTCGGCGAGATGGGCATTACTTACCTTTCCCCAAAAAATCCTTGATGCTCGAGACGATGGCGTCGCGATCGCGGATCTCGCTCGTGATCACGCGCTCGTCCTCGGTGAAGTGCTCGCGCAGGTCCTTCACGAACTGACCGGAGCCGTACGGGCTCTCCACCTGGCCGTACGCGAACATGTTCACGCGCGGCAAGACGTCCTGCTTCAAGAGCTCGATGCAGCTCAAGGTGTCGTCCATCGACCAGTTGTCGCCGTCGGAGAAGTGGAACGGGTAAACGTTCCACTCCGTGCTCGGGTAGTGCTGGTCGATGAGCTGCCCGCACAGCTTGTAGGCGCTGGAAATCATCGTTCCGCCCGATTCCCGCGTGCGGAAGAAGGTGTCCCGGTCGACCTCGCGCGCGACGGCGTCGTGGATGATGTAGCGGCTCTCGAGGCCCTGGTACTGGCGGCGCAGCCAGGTATCGATCCAGAAGCTCTCGATGCGGACGATCTCCTTTTGCTCGTCGCCCATCGAGCCGGACACGTCCATCATGTAGATGATGACGGCGTTGGCGACCGGCTCGACGTCTTCCTTCCAAGAGCGGAAGCGGCGGTCGTCGTGCTGGGGGACGATGATCGGGTCCTTCGGATCGTAGATGCCGCTCGCGACGGCGCGACGCAGCGCTTCCTTGTAGGTGCGCTTGAAATGCTTCAGCGAGTCGGGGCCCACGCGCCGGATGCCGGTGTAGCGATCCTTCGCGGCGACGATGCGATTCTTCCCCTTGTTCTCGATGGCCGGCAGCTCGAGCTCTTCGCCGAGGATGTCGGCCAGCTCGTCGAGGGTGACGTCCACCTCGAGGACGTGATCGCCCGCGTCTTGCCCGGCCTGCCCGGAGCCGTCGTCGCCGTCCGCCTCTTGGCCGCCGACCGCGTCGCCCACGTCCCCCTTGCCCTGGCCGACCCCTCCGCGCTGCTTGTCACCGAAAACGAACCGAGGGATGTCGATCTGCGGGATGGGGATGCTGACGAGCTCTTTGCCTTTTCGGCCGATGAGCTCGCCCTGAGAAATATAACGCCGGAGATTCTGGCGTATTTTGCCCCGGACGATCCCTCGGAACCGCGAATGATCCTGGTCGATCTTCAGCGACATCCTAACGACCTAGAATGGCACATCCGGGCCCCGAGCACACGCTGTCCCGGCGGCTTCCGTTTTCGGCTGGGGGCGCGATACGCTCGGCAATCCAGGCTGTGTTAGAAGCCGCGCGATGACTCCGAACGTTCGCCGCCTCCTTAAGTTCCGCTGCACCGGCTGTGGCAACTGCTGCAAAGAGCCCCTGCTTCCGCTCACCGACGGCGACGTGAAGCGCATCGCCAAGGGCACCGGCGAGAAGCCGAAGGACTTCATCAGCTGGGTCGACCGGCACGGCATCGAGATGGACGACGAGCCGGAAGGGTTCATCATGCTCCGGAACGGCAAGCGCGTGATGGTGCTGCGCCACACGCGGGGTGGTTGTTACTTCCTCGGCAAGGACAACCGCTGCACGATCTACAAGAGCCGCCCGCTCGGCTGCCGCATCTTCCCGTTCGACGGGACGTTCTCCAAGGACGGCAAGCTGCGCCGGCTGAAGCTCATCCAAGCGGCCGATTGCAAGTACGAGCTCGACGGCAAGAACGACGTCGACGAGCTCTACAAGCTCGACACGCGCCACGAGGAAGCGGGCCACGATTGGCACGATCGCATCGCGGATTGGAACAAGGCGCAGACGGCGCGCAAGCGACAGGGCAAGGCGGCCGGCACGGCGCGAGAGTTTTTCACGTTCATGGGCTTCGACTGAAGCCGCGCCTGGTTTCTGGCAGAATCAGGCGAACCGATCCCGGAGCGTCATGCAGAGCGCGAAAAATCATCTGGTGCTCACCGCGGTCGGGCCCGACCGGCCCGGCCTCGTCAATCGCATCTCGAGCTTGATTCACGAGGCCGGCGCGAACCTCGAGGACAGCCGCATGGCGATCCTCGGCGGGGAGTTCGCGCTGCTCGTGCTCGTGTCGGGAGCGGACGCCGAGATCGGGCGCGTCGAAAAGGACGCCGGTCGACTCGAGGCCGAGCTCGGGCTCAAGGTGATGATCAAGCGCACGCAGGCGGAGACGCCGCGTCGGTTCTTGCCGTACGCCATCCGCGTGACGGGCCTCGACCGCCCGGGCATCGTGCGCGCGGTCGCGGCCGTGCTCGCGCGGCGCGGCATCAACGTCGCGTCGCTCGAGTCGCGGCTCGGTAACGCGCCGGACAGCGGCACGCCGCTCTTCACGCTCGAAGCCGAGCTCGAGGTGCCGTCGGAGGCGTCGCTCTCGGAGCTGCGGCAAGCCGTGAACGAGCTCGCGAACGAAGAGAACCTCGACGTCGTGCTCGAGTCGGGGCGCTGAGCATTTTTAGCGGGTTCTCCCGGCCGGATGAAGCGCGGTGGCTCGACGCGTCCCGAAAACGGCGTTCTTGAAACTTGACTCAGGTGTCCATGAGCTCAGCTGCGCTCTAGGTCTCAGCGTGCCCTTGGTTTGACGCCGAGCTCGGCGAGGACCCAGTCGGCCTTCGAAACGTAGGTGAGCACCCAGAGCAGGTAGCGCACGTCGACGTGGATGCTGCACGTCGTCGGCAGGAAGACCCAATCGGACGCCACGGAGTCGTAGGTGCCGTCGAAGGCGAGCCCGATCAGGCGCCCTTCCGCGTCGAGCGTCGCCGAGCCCGAGTTGCCGTTCGTGATCTGCAGATCCGTGAGGAAATCGACGGGAACGTCGCGCGTGACGCTGTCGCGGTAGGGGCCGAGCTGCTTCTGCGCGGCGGCGTCGAGCAGCGCTTTCGGCGCGGCGAACGGCTCCTTGTTCTGGTTCTTCTTCACGACCTCGGACAGCCACGTGAACGCCGAGCCGCCACCGGCAGGCCGCCGCACGACGCCGTAGCTCAAGCGAAGAGTGCCGTTCGCGTCGGGCGGAACGCGGCCGCCCTTTTGCTCGAGCAGCGCGGCCTCGTAGCGTGGCTCCTCGAGCAGGAGCTTGCCCGCGAAGCGATCCTGCCGCTCCTCGACCTCCTTGATGAGCGGGCGCAGCGTGACAGCGAGCCGAATCATGCTGTCCTTGCTCTTCTTGAGCTCGGCGGGCGTCGCCTTCTCGAAGAGCGCACGGCGGATCTTCGCGTCGGCGAGCGTCGTCCCCGCGTAAAGCTTCTCCACCGCGGCGTGAATGCTTGCCTCGGTCGGCTTCGGCCCGGCAATCAACGCGAGCGCGGGCGTGCGGTCCGCGGCCGGCGTGTGGAGCGCGCGCGTGAGCGCGAGGGTCAGGATGGCGGCGTCGAGCTTCGGGTGATAGCGCGCGTCCAGCGCGTCGAGCTCGTCGCGCAGGTCCGGGACGCGACGTTCCTGGTAGTCGGGATCGCGGTCGGCGTCCGGCTTCTGGCGCTCTTCGGCCATGCGCACGATGAGCGTCGCCGCCGACACCAGGCGCGGCATCAGGATTTCCGCGCTGAGCGCCGTGTCCGGCTCGCGCTTCTCGTTCCGCTTCTCGATCGCCTGGTCGATGGCCTCGAGCGCGCCGCCCGCGCGCTTCTGTCGCTCCGGGTCCGCGGCGATGTAAGCGCGCAGCGCTTGCTCGTCGGCGCGCTTTCGCTCGAGCAGGTTCCCCTTCGCGAACCCTTCGAGCTCGCCCTGGTGCTTGGTGCGGAAGTTGCTGAAGCGGCGCGTCCAGGCCGTGCCCTTGAGCTTGGCGTCGGGGTCGGTCGCGCCCACCGCTTCGACCGCGGCGAGGTACGCCTCGAACATCTCGAGGCGGCGCGGGTAGGTCCAGCCGACGGTTTCCTCGACCTCCTTGGCCACGCTGAGCGCCGAGGTGCGTCCGGGGTAGCCTGCGACGATCGCGAGATCGCCCTCGGCGAGCTCCTTCTTCGTGAGCTCGAGGTGATGCGGTGGACGGTACGGGACGTTGGCCGCCGCGTAGTCGGAAGGCACGCCGCCGGCACCCGTGTAGGCGCGGAACAGCGCGAAATCGCCCGTGTGCCGCGGCCAGCGCCAGTTGTCTATCTCGCCTCCGTAGTTGCCGATGCCCGAAGGCGGCGCGTACACGATGCGAACGTCGCGGAGCTCGAGCTTCTCGATCAGGTAATAGCGGAGTCCGCCGTAGAAGCTCTTGAGCTCGCAACGAATGCCTTCCTTCGGCTTCTCGCAGGCGGCGATGCTCGTCTTCTCGAACTTCTCGAGGGCGCGCTTGCGCAAAAGGTCGTCCTTTTCCGCCGTGAGAGCGGAGCGCGCCCGCTCGCTCACGTCCTTGAGGGCGCGCGTCACGTACACCCGCGCCGTCGGGCCCGCCGAGCGCTCTTCCTTCTCGGAGGGTGCGAGGAAGCCGTCGCGCAGCAGGTTCGATTCCGGGGTCGAGTTGTACTGAAGCGCCAGGACCGCGCAGTGGTGGTTCGTGGCGATGAGCCCGCCCGCCGAGACGAACGAAGCCGAGCAGCCGCCGAGGTTGACGATCGACGCGAGGAGCGGCGAGAGCGGATCCGAAAGCTGCGCCGGGTCGACCTTCAGCCCGAGTTTTTTCAAGTCGTCGAGCACGCTAGGGACTTGCTGCGGCATGAAGAGCCCGCCTGTACTTTCGTGGACCACGGGTGCTCGCGCTGCGGCGGGTGGAGGCGCAGGCTCGCCCTCGGGCGGCAAGGGCGGCAGCGGCGGGCCGAGCGGGACGGGGGGGCGCTCGGCGCTGCACGCGGTCGCGAGGACGAGAAGGCGAGCCAGGTGGTGGAGCCTCATGGCGGGTGACTGTAGAGCAACTCGGGCGCGGCTCCCGCTGCCGAGCGCGTCGAGCCCGAATTGCGGCGGCGGGGGGCGTGATACGCTTTCTCACCATGCTGCTTCGGCCCCGCCGAAACCGAAAAACGCAGGGCATGCGCGCGCTCGTGCGTGAGGCATCACTGTCGGCGTCGCACCTGGTTTTGCCGCTGTTCGTGCAGGAAGGGCAGGGGCAGGCAACGCCGATTGCGTCGATGCCGGGCCAGGCGCGGCTCAGCATCGACCTCCTCGTCGAGAAGGCGCGCGAGGCGTTCGAGCTCGGCGTGCCCGCGGTCGAGCTCTTCCCGCTCATCCCCGATGCGCAGAAGGACCCACGCGCTTCCGAGAGCACGAACGCGTCCGGGCTCGTTCCGCGCGCCGTGCGGGCGCTCAAGTCCGCGCTGCCCGAGCTGGTCGTGATCACGGATGTCGCACTCGACCCGTACTCGTCGGACGGCCACGACGGCGTCGTCATCGACGGCCGCATCGACAACGACGAATCCTTGCCGGTCCTTGCTGCCATGGCCGTCGCGCAGGCGCGCGCCGGTGCGGACGTGGTTGCGCCGTCGGACATGATGGACGGCCGCGTCGGCGCCGTGCGGCGCGCCCTCGACGAGGCCGGCTTCACCGACGTCGCGATCTGCAGCTACTGCACGAAGTACGCGTCGGCCTTCTACGGCCCGTTCCGCGACGCGCTCGATTCGGCGCCGCGCGCGGGCGACAAGCAGACCTACCAGATGGACCCCGCGAATCTTCGCGAATGTGCCCGCGAAATCGCCCTCGACGAGGCCGAAGGCGCCGACTGGCTCATGGTGAAGCCGGGGCTGCCCTACGCGGACATCGTTCGTTTCGTGCGCGAGCGCTCGACGCTGCCGGTGGCGGTGTACCACGTGAGCGGCGAGTACGCGATGCTGAAGGCTGCCGCCGAGCGCGGCTGGCTCGACTACGACCGCTGCCTGCTCGAGAGCCTCGTGTGCTTGCGGCGGGCAGGGGCCGACATCATCTTCACCTACGGCGCACTCGATGCCGCGCGGCTGCTACGCAAAGCTGGCCGAGACTAGTCGAGCGGCAGCGAGCCGCCCGGAGGCGAAGGCAGCGCCATGATCGAAGTCGAAGGGCTCACCAAGCGCTACGGTGACTTCACCGCGGTCGATCGGCTGACGCTCGGCGTGCGACGCGGCGAGCTGTTCGCGCTCCTCGGCCCGAACGGCGCCGGCAAGACGACCACGTTGCGCATGCTGCTCGGGTTTTTGAAGGCCAGCGCCGGCAGCGCGCGCATCGCGGGGCGCGACTGCTTCGAGGAGCGCGTCGAGCTCAAGCGCGTCGTCGGCTACCTCCCCGATGACCCCGTATTTTACGACTATTTGCGGGGCCGGGAGCTGATCGAGTTTTCCGGGGAAATGCACGGTCTCACGCGCGCGGTCATCGCCGAGCGCTCGGCGCCGCTCGTCCGCGAGCTCGAGCTCGCCGAGGCGCTCGAGGACTACGCCGTCAACTATTCGCGCGGCATGAAGAAGAAGCTGTCGCTCGTCTGCGCGCTGATTCACGAGCCGGAGCTCCTCATCCTCGATGAGCCGTCGAGCGGGCTCGATCCGATCGCCACGCGGCGCCTCAACCAGCTGCTGCTCGCGCGCAAGGCGGCGGGCGTGACCATCCTCTTGAGCTCGCACCTGCTCGATCAGGTCGAGAAGCTCTGCGATCGCGTGGCCATCGTTGCGCACGGGCGCCTCGCGGCCGTCGGAACCGTGGAGGAGCTTCAGGCGAACCTGCACCCGGGCGGCTCGCTCGAGGACGTGTTCTTCGCCGTCACCGCGGGCGGCGCCGAGGCCCCGTGAGCTCGCGCCCGCTCGGCACGCTGCGCGTCACCTGGCTCGTCTCGGCCCTGGCCCTGAGACGTTTCGTCAATCGCTTCAGCCCGTTCCGCCGCCGCGCTCGAGGTCCCGGTCGCGGCGCGACGCCCAAGAAGGCCGCGGCGGGGAAAGCGCTGCTCGGCTTTTTGGCGCTGCTTTTCGGCTTCCAGGCCGTGACGCTCACGGCGGCGGCCATCGAGCGCGCGGCCCGCGTCGCCGAGCAGTCAACGGCCCCGGACCACCTCTTCGTGCACGCTCGGACGCTTCGCAACCTCGTGGATCTCGTCGCGCTCGGCGCCTGCGACGAGGGCCATGACCCGAGCGAACAGGAGCAGTCGAAGCTCGACGCCGCCTTCGAGCTCGAAGGGTTCGAGCACCGCGACCGCGACGACCGGGCGGCGTACCGGCACGGGCTCGCGCAGAAGTTTCGTGCCCACTGCCTCACGCCGTTCCGCGCGAGTGAGGTGCGCGGGCCCGGCGTCTTGCCGACGCCGAGCCTCTGGTACCGCGGTGCGGGAAAGCTCGCGCTGCCGAAGGCGCTCGGCGTGCTCGGTCTGTTGCTCACGCTCGGCGTGATGCTGCAGACGGTGGCCGGCTCGGGCCGGGACCTCACCGAGGTGGACCAACGTTTCGAGTGGCTGTTCGCCTTTCCGGTGCGGGCGCGTTCGCTGTTCTTGGCGCGCATGCTGGCCATGGCCCTGACGGCGCCGCTCGTGTGGGTGCTGATCTGGCCGTTTTACGGCTCCGTTCTCTTCAGCGCGGGCTATGGGCTCTTCGCCGTTCCGCTCGGTGCGCTCGCGGCGCTTTACGTCGGGCTGATCGCGGCGGCCGTCCGCGTGCTCGCCGAAACGACGCTGCCCCGCTGGCTCACGTCACCCAACGTGAGCCGCGTGCAGGCGTTCCTCGGCCTGCTCGGCACGTTGTCGCTCGTGCCCGCCTTTGCCGTCGCGTACACGCCCGGCCTCGGCTGGCTCTACGACCGCGCTCTCCGCGTCGCAGACGGTTGGCTTTACGAGCCGCTTTCGGTACCGCTCCTGCTCGCGACGGGCGGGGCCGGCGCTCTGAGCGGCGCCGCGCTGCTCGTCGTCTACGGCGCTGTATTTGCGCTCGGCGCGGTGACCGTCGCCGAGCGGATGGTTTCGAATGGGATCGTCGCGACGTCCGGTGTCGACCCCGGAAGCCGCGGCGGACCTCAGCGTGCCGCGAGCGGTGCGTTCGGGCTGCGCGGGGTCGCATTGAAGGAGCTTCGGGCGCTGCTCCGCGATCGACAGCTCCGGACGCAGGCGTTCCTCGTGCCGGTGCTGGCGATCGGGGCACAAATCCTGATCAATCCGAGCCTGCTCCGCTCGCTCGCCGGGGGGGCGCCGATGATCGCGACGGCCGCGTTCGGGACAGCCGCGTTTTCCCTGCTGACCGGCGCGCTCAACGGGCTCGCGACCGAAGGTCAGGCGCTGTGGACGCTCTACACGGTCCCCGTGCGTCTCGAGCGCTTGTTGCTCGCCAAAGTGCACGTGTGGGTGGGCGTCGCGAGCTCGTTCGCCGTGCTGGTCTTGGTAGGGCTGCTCATTCGAAGCCCGCATCTCGTGCCCGCCGTCTTGCCGCGCGTGCCGCTCGTGTTCGCCGGCGTGTACCTGTACGCGATGATCGGGCTCGGTCTCGGCGCGCTCGGCACCGATCCGCTCGAGCTCGAGCAACGCCGCCGCCTCAAGCCGGGAGCCGCATACCTCTTCATGCTGCTCTTGTCGCTGTTCGCCTACTCGATCTACACGGAGTCGCTCTGGCCGAAGGTCGTCGAGCTCGTGCTGTCCAGCCTGCTCGCGTACGCGCTCTGGCAGAAGCTCAAGGATCACCTGCCGTACCTGCTCGATCCGACGGAGGCGCCGCCCCCGAGCATCGCCGTGGCCGACGGCGTGCTCGCCGCGCTCGGATTCTTCGCGTTTCAGGGCATTTTCATGCTGCTCTTCAGCGCGGGGAGCGAGCCCTCGTTCGAAGGCCTCACGCTCGCCTTCGGGGCGTCCGGCCTGCTGGTCGCGCTCGCGTCGCTCTGGTTCTTCGCCCGCAGCCGCGTCCCCGATCTCATGGCGACGCTCGGGCTCGTGCGGCCTCTGGCGCGCGGGCGCGCGTTCGAGCTTCGCGCGCTCGGGATCGGTGGGCTCGCGGGCGGCGCCGCCGCGGTCTTCGGGCTCGGCTACCGCTCGCTGGTGCTCAAGGTGCCGATGCTCCGGGCGCTCATCGAGTCGGAGCCGGAGCACGCGCAGAAGCTCGATACCTCCGCGCGGGTCTGGCTCACGCTGCTCGCGGTCGTCGCGGCGCCGCTCTTCGAGGAGTTCGTGTTCCGCGGCATTCTGTATCGTGGGTTTCGGCGCTCGTTCGCCGCGCCGCTCGCCGCGCTGATGAGCGCCGTCGTGTTCGCGCTCGTGCACCCCGCGGCGAGCGCGCTGCCCGTCTTCTGCATGGCGTTCCTCGCCGCCGTCGTTTATGAGCGTTTTCGCTGGCTTTTCGCCCCGATCGCGACGCACGTGACGTACAACGCCGTCGTCGTCGTCGCGACGCTCTGGCAGCATTAGGTTAGAGCGTCGACGGGAATTTGCCGGCCGCGGCCAAGAGGTAGAGGACGCGGAGCGTGCCCTGGAAGTACGGGTTGTCGTCGCCGTTCGACCCGAGCCAGCTCGTCACCGCCGCGTCGAACGCTTGCTGGTCGTACGCCGCCGCGAGCGCGAACGAGCCGACGAACGCGCTGTTGTTCGGCATCGAGCTCGTGCCGTTCGCCGTGACCCAGCCGTGCACTCCTTCGAGCATCGTCTTGGCCTTGGGCTCGCCGCTCCACGCGTAGTCGAACATCACGCGCCACGGCGTGCGACAGGCGTCGTAGGAGTACATCGCCCCGTACCAATCACCGCCGTCGATCGCGGCCCAGTCGGGGACTAGCCCGCTCATGCGCGCTTGGTACAGCGGATAGAGCTCGTAGCTGCCGGTGACGAGCGCGTTCCAGCGCTCGGCCTGCTCGGGAAACTTCGCGGCGAAAACCCGGTAGTAGCCGGGTGCGAAGTACGAAGGGTTCACGCGCGGGCTGCTCGTGTCGCTGCAGCCGCCGAACTTGTCGCCGGGGCGCAGGATGGCGCGATCGCCGCAGAGCTCGGTTTCGCTCGCGATGATGGCCGCGGCGAGCGTCTTGGCCTCCGCTAGGTAGCTGCCGTCCGGCCAGCGAGCGCTCGCCTGCACGAGCGCCATCGCGGCGTCGAGGTCGCCGTCGGTCGCGGCATTGGCATCGTTGTTACCCGCCGCGTCACACACGTCGGTCGACCAATTCATGAGGCCGAGCGGGTCCTCGTGGTCCTTGTAGTACTTCCAGAGCCCGTCGAAGAGCTCGCGATCGTCGAAGCCCGCCGCGAGGAGCATGCCGTAGCCGATGCCTTCCGAAACGACGTTGCCGCCGTCCTTCGTCACCACGGAGCTGCCGTCCGTGCACGCTTTGACGTGCTTCGTCTTCCAAGCGGAGTACTCGCTCGACAGCATGCTCTCCGTGACGGCAGTCGCCGTCGCCGCGTGCCAAACGGCGGGGCCCGCGCCCGCCATGCCTCCCATGCCGCCGCCCGGCGTCCCGCCCGTGCCTCCGGGCATCGCCCCACCGACGCCGCCCATGGGCATCGTTCCGCCCGCGCCCGCGAGCGCGCTGCCGGCCGTGCCGCCCGACCCCGAGCTCCCCGCCGAGCTGCCGCCGGTGCCCGCTCCGGGCAGGCCAGCGGCGCCGCCCGTTCCGGTGCCGGCGTTGGCCCCGGATCCGCCCTGACTTCCGCCTTGCCCTGCCGTCAGGCCGCCCGCGCCGAGCCCTGCCGAGCCCGCCCCGCTCGCGCCGCCGCGCGCCGTCCCGCCCGCCTGCGCGTGGCCGCCGCCGGGCGCGCTCGTGCTGCACGCGGGGACAACGAGCAGGAACGCAGCGAGCGACGCAAGAAAGGGCTTGAGAGTCACGCGACAGAAGCTCCGAGCATACAGCTTGAAGGGCTTCGCGGTGAGGCGCAAACCTACGGGTCGCCGGTACCGAGTCCCAGGATCCGCCGGTACGAGGCGCGCACGTTCTCCGTGACGTCGCGGTAGTGCGCGAGCAATTGCGCTTCGGCGGGCTCGCCGGGTTGGCTGCGGTAGCCCATGCGGCGCGCGAGCGCGGGAATGCCGGGCGCGCGCGTTTCGATGATGCTCGATCCGGTACCGTACAGAACGTGAATGCGCTGCTCGAGCCGGCGCAGGAACGAGTAGCCTTCGCGCAGCGTGTCGTGGTCCTCCGGCGCGAGGTAGCCGCGCGCGAACAGCGCCTCGAGAGCGACGGACGTGTCGGGGCTTCGCACGCTCGGATCGCGACCGTTCATGAGCTGCAGGTGTTGCACGGCGAATTCGACGTCGAGCAACCCTCCGCGACCCGTCTTGAGATCGAGCCGATGCGGTCGCTCCCTGCCTAGCTCGCGTTCCATGCGCGCGCGCAGGTGATGCATCTCGCCCGCCGATGCCGCGCCGCCTCCGTACGCAGCGCGCTCGGCGACCTTGAGAGAGCGCGCGCCGAGCTCGGCGTCGCCCGCGGCGAAGCGCGCGCGGATCAGCGCCTGACGCTCCCACGCCGCTCCGCTCGAGCCGACGCTCCCGTTCACTGCCTCGCCCTCGAGCCCGGACACGGACACCGTGTGGTAGCGCGCGAACGCCGTGAGCGACGTGACGAGCATGCCGTGCGAGCCGGATGGGCGCAGACGCGTGTCGAGCTCGTAGCCGGGGCCGCTCACGTGAGGCTCGGAGATCAAGCGAATCACGCTGCCCGCCGCGCGCGAGAAATAGGCGCCGGCCTCGTCCGGCTCGGGGGCTCGAGCCTGATCGTAGATGAACACGACGTCGAGGTCGGAGCCGTAGCCGAGCTCGCGCCCGCCGAGCTTGCCCATCGCGATCACGGCGAGCCCCCCGCGAGCGCCGACCACGTGATCGACGGCGCGCTCGAGCTCCTCGTCGGCGAGCGCCGCGAGCAGTCGCGTCGCGTCGCGCGTTCCAATCGTCCCCGCGAGATCGGCGGTCGCGACTTCGACCATCAGCCGCTGCTTGGCGATGCGCAGCCCGCGCACCAGTGCGTCGCGTCGCTCGTCGGCGTCGGCGTCGCTGCCGAGTGCCTGGAGCTGCGCGTCGATCTCGACGGCGACGGCCGCGCTCGGATCGCTGATGGCGCCGGCGCCGAACAGGATCGTATCGGCGAGCTCGGGTCGTACGAGCACGGTCTCGCCGATGAACGCGCTCGAAGCGAGCGCCGTCACGAGCCGCCGGAGCGCCATGCGGTCGGCGGCGAGGGCGTTCACGTAGGGCTCCGGTGACGAAAAACGAGCCATGATGGCGCGCAGGAAGCGTGCGGCCTGCTCGGGATCGGGGGAGCTGCCGAGCTCCTCGAGGACGGCGAGCGCGAG
>DASUGE010000122.1:0-4817 GCA_036274215.1 Polyangiaceae bacterium
CAAGGTCCGCGTCAACTGCTTCGCCATTTCCCTCGACGGCTACGGCGCCGGTCCGCGGCAGGACCTCGAGAATCCGCTCGGAGTCGGCGGAGAGGCGCTGCATGCGTGGTTCGTCACCACGCGCACGTTCAAGGCGTTTCACGGCGGAACCGACGGCACGACCGGCGTGCACGAAGACTTCGCCCGCCGGAGCATGGAGAACGTCGGCGCGTGGATCATGGGGCGCAACATGTTCGGCCCCGTCCGCGGCAATTGGCCCGATGACGCGTGGAAGGGCTGGTGGGGCGAAAACCCGCCGTATCACGTCCCCGTCTTCGTCCTCACGCACCACGCGCGTCCCTCCTTCGAAATGCAAGGCGGCACGACGTTCCACTTCGTGACCAACGGCACCGAGGAGGCACTGAAGCGCGCGAAGCAAGCGGCTGGCTCGAAGGACGTTCGCATCGGCGGCGGCGTGGAGTCCATCCGCCAGTACCTGCGCGCGGGCCTGATCGACGAGCTGCATATCGCCATCTCCCCGCTGCTGCTGGGCTCAGGCGAGCACCTTTTGTGGGGTCTAGACCTCGTCGCCCTCGGGTACCGCGTCAGCGAGCACGTCGCGGCGGAAGGCGCGACGCATGTGGTGCTCGCGCGCAATCCGGCGCGCTGAAAAGCCGCTAGGCTACGCGAAGTATGACCCAGAGAGCGCTGGTAGCGGGTGCGACGGGGCTCATCGGGCGCGAGCTCGTGCAGCTCCTCTCGGCGGGCAACGAGTACGACGCGGTCCATGTCCTCCTCCGGCGCGCGACCCCCGCGCTGGCTGCCATGCCGAAAGTGGTGGAGCACGTCGTCAACTTCGACGAGCTCGCGACCGTACCGGCCGCGGAGGACGTATACATCGCCCTCGGCACCACCATCAAGGTCGCGGGCTCGGAGGAAGCCTTTCGACGTGTCGATTATGACTACGTCGTCACCGTGGCGCGCGCTGCGCGGACAGCGGGTGCGCGGCGCTTGGGCATCGTCTCGGCCCTGGGCGCGGATGCTCTGTCGCGCATCTTCTACAATCGCGTCAAAGGCGAGATGCAGCGCGCCGTCGCCGAGCTCGGCTACGACAGCGTCGTCATCGTCCAACCCTCGTTACTGATGGGCGACCGCGGCGCACTCGGCCAACCGACGCGCGGCGGTGAAGTCTGGGCACGCCGCCTGCTTGGACCCGTGGCGGGCCTCATCCCGGCGGGTGTGCGTCCCGTCCTCGCGAGCTCGGTGGCCAAGGCGCTCGTGCGCGGAGTCTTGGCGGCGCCGCCGGGTGTCTCTTTCATCGAGAATCGCGCGATCCAGTAGGCGTCGGCCGGGCATTCCTAGCGTCAGCTGGGTCTCGTCCGATGACCAACGCTTGGAACCACCGGAAACTCTTCCTTATTTCTTGCGGGGTCGTCGCCTTCGCCTGCGCGACGCAGGTCGACGGCCCGCTCGAAACCGATGAAGTAAACGTCCCCGAAGGCGCCGGTGGCAGCACGGGTGGAACGCCGGCGATCGGCGGCACCCTGGGCTCCATGCCGGCGAGCGGTGGAACGGAAGGCTCGGCGGTGGGCGGCACGGGCGCGTCGGGCGGCTCGGTCGGCGGCACCGAGAGCTCGGCAGTCGGCGGCACGGGAAACGCAGCGGGCGGAACGGGCGGCTCGTCGCTCGGCAAGGCAGGCGCTCCCGCGATGAACAGCGGTGGGAGGAGCGCGGCGGGTGGGCGCATGGGCAGCGCGGGCGCGAATCCAGGCTCGTCCGCCACGGCCATGGGCTGCGCGAAGCTTTCCGTTCCCATGAACGGCGCGATGGACAAGGCGCACTTCGTGATCTCGCTGCGAAGCGCGGCGGATCTGAGCGCCGCCGGCACGACGATCAGCATGCACCTTCACGTCGAAGACGGCACGGGCGGCGTGATCCTCGCCTACGTGCAGGATTCGAGCTTCAACTTCTTGGGGCCGGCGACCAAGCCGCTGCTTGCCGAGCAGAGCGGTTGGGTGACGCTCGACTGGGACGTCGGCGCCGAGCCTGCCGCGGGCACGGGCATCCAGAAGAAGAACATCAGCCGCGTCGGCATCGAGATCAAAGCCGCGCCCTCCTCGACGTGGTCGAACCCGACGGTGGTCTACGTCGACTCGATCACCGTGAATAAGCCCGCGCTCTCGTTCCCCTTCGGAACCATGAGCACCGTGTCCGCGACCGCACAATCGAGCGACGTTTCCGGCCAAGTGCTGTGGCAAAACAGCGGCTCGATGGACACCACGGCGACCGGAACGAAGCTCAGCTGGGTCGCGGACTGCCCCTGAGGGCACGGCGGCTCCACGACTGCCTGACTCCCCGCAGAGCGCGGCGAAGCTGCACTCGTGACTTGACCTCACGACTGCATTGACGACGAGCCGTCTTCAGTTGCGCCCCCGCGTGGTGCCACTGTTGGCGCGCATCGAGCAGCCGCGTCGCTGCAGCGATGGGCGTCACGCACGGGGACTTGCGTTAAATGCACAAAGCCAAAAGCGGGATGATTCGCGGCGTTGCCGTGTCGTTGCTCGCTATCGGCTTGCTCGCGGCCGTCTGGGTCCTCGTTTCTCGGCGCGACCCATCGCGTGAAGCGCCGACCCAGGCAGCGGCGTCCGTCGTGGAGGCGGACGAGGCCGTTCGCGCGGTTGCGCCCGCGATCACGCTGGGTGCAGAGCCCGGCGCGGCGCGTCTCGAGGGCCTCGTTCCAGCCGAAAATGGCTCTCCCGTGCCAGCAGCCGTCTTGGCGCTGGGCGAAGGCGTCGACGGCCGCGTGGTCGACGCCAACGGCGGACCCGTCGCCGGTGCCTTCGTCACCGCACGCGAGGTGAGCGCGGGTGGGCAGGTGACGGCTGCGACGCTATCGGACAGCCGCGGATCTTTTCATCTCGAGGTGTCCTCCGGCTTGCTCGAGCTCGCGGCGCGCGCCGAGGGTTACTCGTCGATGACGCGCCACGTTGCTGCGCCAGCGCGCGACGCGACGCTGGTCCTCGCGCCTGGAACGAGCATCCAGGGACGAGTCCTCACCCAAGCCGCGGACATGCCGATTGGTGGGGCCCGCGTGACCGCCATCAACGAGGATGGCCTGCTTTTGCGCGGGCTCGAGGCCGAAACCAGCGGCGACGGAGCGTTTCTCATCGAAGGGCTCGTCGCCGGCAGCTACACGCTGCGCGTCACGGCGGACGGTTTTCAAGACCAACAGCAAGGCTTTCGCGTGCTCGGCCCCGGCGAGCAAAGCGCGGGCACGCTGCGTATGGCGGCGGCCGCAACGCTGCGCGCTTCCGTCACCGTCGCGGGACGCCCCTGCTCCGGCGCCACCGTGCTCCTCGACGGACCGACCGGAGTCGCCGCAACCAGCGACGCGGACGGCCTAGTCACCGTGACCAACGCGCGCCCTGGCCGATATTCGGTCAAAGTGAGCTGCCCCGACGCTCGGCCTTTCGACGGAGCGCTCGAGCTGTCGAGCGATGCACCCACGACGCGTCACTTCGAGCTCGAGGCGGGACTCGCGCTGCGTGGCACCGTGCGGCGCTTCGGCGGGGAGCCCCTCCCGCACGCCGCAGTCGTCGTCGTGCCCGTGACGGAAACAGCGGCGGCTGCGCCGGGATCCCGAGAGCTTGGCTCGGCGGAATGCGTCGCGGACGATACCGCACGCTTCGTCTGTCGCGGCCTCAGCGCCGGCAGCTACGACGTGAGCGTGCGCACGGCGGGCCTACAAAGCGGCCCCGCGGTGCGGGTCGTCATGAGCGCTGGCCGCGAGCCGAGCGTGGACGTCGTCGCCCCCGCGAGCGGAACCCTGAAAATCACGCTGAACGGCACGCCGAGCGCTTCCGCGATCGTGGTTGCGTCCGGAGGTCCCGATCAAGCGACGCGCCAGGCGACGCGCACCGGCGGAGCGTTCGTGTTCGACGGCCTCGCGCTTGGCCGTTACCGAGTGCGCCTCGCCTCGTCCACGAGCACATCGGTCGACGCCGCGCTCTCCCGCGACGGCGAGCTCGTGGCGCTCACGCTGGCCGCGCCACAGGACCGCGCCATCTCGGGCCACGTGCTCGACGAGCAAGGCCAGCCGGTCCCCGACGCGTGGGTCGTCGCGCGCAGCAACGACGAGCAGAACCATTCTCGTGAAGGCGCCGGCGAGCCCGCGCTCACCGACGGCGACGGCGCCTTCGTGATCCCCGGCTTGCTCGACGGCCAGTACGGCCTCGTCGCAACGAGCTCGAGCGGCCAAGCGATCGTTGAAGCCGTGCTCGGCGGAACCGAGAACGTGAAGCTCGTCGTTTCCGCCCGTGACGAGCGCGGGCCCTGAAGCTCACGGCGCCGGCCCATCGGCGCGTGAAACCAACCCAATGAGGTGCAGCATGAACATCAAGAGAATCGTCGCGGTTTCTGTCCTCGCGAGCGCCGGCGTCACTGCCGCCGCCTACCAACGAGCCGAGGCGGCGACCATCGACCGCACGTGCCGCTCGGATTTCATTCCGACCGCGCACATCCAGGAATGCGTGAGCGCGAATCTCGTCTTTCAGGCGATCCCCACCACGTTTCCGAATCCGTCGGCGACGCGCATCACGAACAAGCTGTTCCGTATCAGCGTGAAGGGCGCGGGCATCGTGACCGACGGCAAGGACGTCAACAAGGGCAGGATCGCCACCTGCTCGACCGGCGTGAACCGCGACACGAGCGGTGCCGACAAGACGGACTCGAGCGGCTGCGGCGGCATGGCCTTCCACCAAACGTTCGTGCAGCTCTGAGCATGACCGCGCGGCAAGTCGAAGCCGGTGCTACCCGGCACTTGCCCGCGACCCGTCGCG
>DASUGE010000123.1:0-7400 GCA_036274215.1 Polyangiaceae bacterium
CACCGGAAAACGCTCGGACGTGCCCGAGCCGCTCCGGATCCGCCGCGCTCTCGAGCGCACGCACGACGGTCGTGCCCACGGCGACGACCGGAGCACCGCGCTCGCGGGCCGCGGCGACGGCGGCGACGAGCGCGGCGTTCACTTCGAGTGTCTCGGAATGCATGCTGTGTTGGTCGAGGTCGTCGGCCTCGACCGGGCGGAAGGTACCGAGCCCGATCGCGAGCGTCAGCGTCGAAACGGCGACGCCCCGCTCCCGGAGCCGCGCGAGGATGGCCTCGGTGAGGTGCAGCCCAGCGGTGGGCGCCGCGGCCGAGCCGAGCTTTTTCGCGAAAACCGTCTGGTAGCGCTCGCCGTCCGCCGGCTCGTCGAGACGGCCCATGTACGGCGGAATCGGCACGTGGCCCGAGCGCTCGAGCCATGCGTCCACGCCTCCCTCGGCCGTCAGGCTCACCTCGAGGAGCTCGCCCTGCGCCTCGACGCGGCCCTCGAGACCCGGCGCCTCGAGCTCGGTCCCGGCGCGCAGCGGCTTGTTCGCGCGCCCGAGCGCCTGCCAGCGCTCCGTCCCGCCCTCCGCACCGAGTCGCTCGAGCAGCAGAAGCTCGATCTTGCCGCCGCTCCCGCGCCGTGTCGCGAGCACGCGAGCCCGGCGCACGCGGGTGTCGTTGAGCACGACGAGCGCGCCCTCGGGGACGAGCTCCGCGAAATCGCGCACGGCGCGGTGCTCGAGCGCACGCTCGCCCACGACGAGCAGGCGCGCGGCGTCCCGCTCGGGCAGCGGTCGTACGGCGATGGAGCGCTCGGGGAGCGCGTACTCGAAAAGCGCCGTCTTCAACGTGACTCGATGGCGATCCCGAGCCGCGTCATCTTCCGCCAGAGCGTCGTCGGGCTGATGTCGAGCAGCTCGGCGGCATGCTCGCGGCTGCCGTCGGAGCTGCGCAGCGCCGTTTCGATGGCCTGCCGCTGCGCTTCGTCGACGATGTCGGCCAGGGTGCGACCCGGCGCGCCACTGGCCGCGCGCGGCTCCTCCGGCAGGATGTCGTCGACGCCGATGACGCCGTTCGTGCAGAGCGCCACCGCCTGCTCGACGAGGTTCTCGAGCTCGCGCACGTTTCCGGGGAAGGAGTAGTTGAGGAGGCGATCGAGGACGCCCTCGCCGAGGCGCGCGCGGCGCCCCATCTTGCGCGTGTACTTGCCGAGGAAGAACTCGACGAGCAACGGGATGTCCTCGCGCCGCTCGCGCATCGGCGGCAGCACGAAGCGCACGACGTTGAGGCGGTAGAAGAGGTCCTGGCGGAAGCGGCGATCGGCGACCGCTTGCGCGAGGTCTACGTTGGTGGCCGCGACGACGCGCACGTCGATGCGCACGGGCTTGTTCTCGCCGACGCGGCGGATCTCCCCTTCCTGAATGGCGCGCAGGAGCTTCGCCTGGAAGGCGGGTGTCGTCTCCGCGATTTCGTCGAAGAAGAACGTCCCGCCGTCGGCCTCCTCGAACAAGCCTTTGCGGGCCGCGACGGCGCCCGTGAACGCCCCGCGCGCGTAGCCGAAGAGCTCGCTTTCGAGCAGCGTTTCGGTGATCGCGGCGCAGTTGACCGTCACGAAGGGGCGGTTCGCGCGCTTGCTGTTGGCGTGGATCGCGCGCGCGATGAGCTCCTTGCCCGTCCCGCTTTCGCCCGTGATCAGCGCCGTCGCTTCCGTGGGCGCGATCTTGATGACGCGTGAGAGCACGTCGCGGATCGGCTGCGACCGGCCGATCACGTTCTCGAGGTGGTAGCGCTCCTTGAACTCCTGCGCGAAGAGCTGCACCTGCCCGCGCAGCTGGCGGCTCTCGAGCGCCTTGCTCACCTTCACCGTCAGCTCTTGCTCGGTGAACGGCTTCTGAATGTAGTCGAACGCGCCGACGCGCATGGCCTCGACCGCGCTCTCGATCGTGCCGTACGCCGTCATGACGATGACCTCGGTCATCGGCTGCGTCTCCTTGATGCCACGCAGCACCTCGATGCCGTCGTACTCACCCATGCGAAGGTCGGTGATCACGACGTCGTAAGCGCCGCCCGCGCCGAGGTCCTTGCCCTCCGCGCCGTCCGCGGCCTCGTCCACGTCGTAGCCCGCGCTCCGCAACATGAGCGCCAGCGTCGTGCGCATGTTGCGCTGATCGTCCACGACGAGGATCTTGCCGAGCCGCGCGGGCACGTCGGCCTCGCCGCTCTTGCCCTCGTGACGCTGGATGGACGCTGGCTGGGACAGTCTCGGGCCTCCTCGAGTGAATCTTTAGCGCTCCGTCGCGCGTGGTTCCAGCGCTTCCCGCCGGGGGCCGGCAAGCTGCTTCTGCCCTGCGGATTTGGCCGTGCGGGAGGTACGGTCAGTGACCGCTCAGGTACAGGACGGCGATGGCGATCAAGATGCCGGCGACGCCCACGACGTAGGCGACGATCGCGACGACCCGGTTCGGGTCGGGGGTGGAATCGGCGACCGAGCGCGAGCTCGGCGGCACGACGCCCGGCAAGGACCCGCCCGCCGAGGACACGCCGCTCGACGACAGGCCCGTGCCCGTGACGACGCTGACGCCGGTGATGGTGATCTTCTCGTTTCCGGTGGGGGTGAACACCGGCTCGTTCGAGATCAGCTCCGGCAGCTGGCCACCGGCCGCGACCGACTTGAGCGCCGAGCGCACCGCCTTGCGCCGCTGCTCGATGCGCTGGCCCACGACGCGCTTGAGGAGCCCAGCGATCCCGCTTTGAGGCACCACGATCCGCTTCTGCTTGAGGTACGCGCGGAGATCGGTCTCGAGCTCGAGCGCCGTCTGGTAGCGGCCCTGCGGATCGCGCTGCAGCGCGCGCATCACGATCTTCTCGAGCTCGGGCGGGTACTTGGGATCGAGCGTGGTCGGAGGCGGCACGCGGCTCGAAATCACGAGCTTCAACGTCTCGATGTCGCTGTCGCCGCGGAACAGCCGGCGGCTCGTCGTGAGCTCGAACAAGACGATCCCGAGCGCGAAGAGATCACTGCGCCGGTCGATCGGCTTGCCGCGCGCCTGCTCGGGCGACATGTAGCCGAACTTGCCCTTGAGCTGGCCGGCGCGCGTGGCCTCACTCACCCGTCCGACGGCCTTGGCGACGCCGAAGTCCACGAGCTTCACGGCGCCGTTCGTCCCGATCAGGATGTTGTGCGGCGAGATGTCGCGATGCACGACGCCGCGCGGCGCGCCGTTCTCGTCGCGAAGCTCGTGCGCGGCGTGCAGGCCCGCGGCAGCCTCGGCGAGAATACTCACGGCCATCTCGGGAGGGATCGCTCGACGCTTGCCGGCCTCGGCGATGACGGTGTGGAGCGACTCGCCCTCCACCCACTCCATCGACATCCACATCACGCCGTCGTGCTCGCCCACGTCGTGAACGTTGACGACGTTGTGGTGCCGGATGCTCCGGACCAGGCGCACCTCGTCGAGGAACATCCGCACGAACTCGGATTCCTCGGCGAGCTCGGGCAGCATCGCCTTGACGGCGACCAAGCGGTCCTCGGCACGCCCGGCCTGGTGCTCGCGCGCCACCCAGACGGTGGCCATCCCACCCCGGCCGATCCGCAAGAGTAACTCGCAGTCACCGAGCCGCGATCCCGGCGTCAGGTCATTCGTCATTCTGGGGGGTTAGGTGGGTGATCCCTGTCATTCTTTTGCACCATCGACCGGGAGACGGCAAAGCCCCGAGGGCCAGAAACCCCAAGACCTCGAAAAAAGGCCTCGCACGGGCAGGGGCGTGGCACTACGCTCCGCGCGCGAAACACGGAGGATCAGCAGAATCGATGGCATCCTTAAAGGAGCAGCTTTCGGGTGGTGACAAGCGCGGCAAGGTGGTCGACGACGCCTGCGGGGTGCTCGACCAGGAGGTCGCAGACAAGGGCGGCCTCACGGGCATCGCGATCAAGGGTGCCTACAAGATCGTCCAGGGCGTGAAGCCAGGCTTCATTCGCGAGGCGGTGGACGGCCTCCTCGAGGATTTCCTCGACGCCCTCGACCCCATCTATCAAGAAGCCGTCCAGAAGAAGCGACCGGCCGGCGCCTTCGTCCGCGAGAACGCCTCTCGCGTCGCCGACGCCCTGCTCGCGATCACGGACGCGCGGGCGCAGAGGGCGAAAAGCCAGGTCATCCGCGGCGCCTATGACAAGCTCCGGCCCATGGCGAAGAAGCAGGTGGAAGCAGCAGCCCCCCGCCTCGGCGACCTCCTCGGCCGCCACGCCGCGCCCGCCGCCTGACTCGAGGCCGCTTTCGGCCCCCAACTTTGACAACCCCGGAGGGGGGTCAAAACCTTTGGCAGTTTCGACATCGTCATGAACCCGGTCAGTCCAAGTCTTCCCACCTCTGAAACCAGCCGCTCGTCAGTCATCCGCGGTGCGGTCGTTCGATTTGCCGGAGATTCCGGCGACGGCATGCAGGTCACCGGCGACCAATTCACGGCCGCCGCCGCCCTCGCCAGAAACGACCTCGCAACCTTCCCGGACTTCCCCGCCGAGATCCGCGCGCCCGCCGGCACGACGTACGGCGTGTCCGGGTTCCAGGTCCACTTCTCGTCGCAGGACGTGTTCACCCCCGGTGACGCGCCCGACGTGCTCGTGGCGATGAACCCCGCCGCGCTGAAGACGAACCTCAAGGATCTCAAGAAGGGCGGCCTCTTGATCCTGAACAGCGGCACCTTCAACGCCACGAACCTGAAGAAGGCCGGCTACGAGGTGAACCCGCTCGAGAACAACTCGCTCGACGGCTACACGGTGCTGTCGATCGACATCACGAAGCTCACGGTCGCGTCCGTGAAGGACACGGGGCTCTCCAACAAGGAAGCCCACCGCTGCAAGAACTTCTGGACCCTCGGGTTGATGTTCTGGATCTACAGCCGGCCGCTCGAGCCGACGCTGAAGTGGATCGAGAGCAAATTCGGCAAGCGCGCCGATCTCGTCGCCGCCAACATCGCGGCGCTCAAGGCCGGCCACGCTTACGGCGAAACCGCCGAGGTATTTCAGCAGCGCTACGAGGTTCCGGCGGCGCCCGTGGAGAAGGGCGAGTACAGGAACATCGGCGGCAACACCGCGACGGCGCTCGGGCTCATCGCAGCGTCGCAGCAGTGCGGCCTGCCGCTCGTGCTCGGCGCCTACCCGATCACGCCCGCGTCCGACATCCTGCACGAGCTCAGCAAGTACAAGCACTTCGGCATCACGACCATCCAGGCGGAGGACGAGATTGCGGCCGTCTGCGCGGCGCTCGGCGCTTCCTACGCCGGCAACCTCGGCGTCACGAGCACGAGCGGTCCCGGCATGGCGCTCAAGATGGAGGGCATCGGCCTCGCGCTCTCCGTGGAGCTCCCGCTCGTGATCGTCGACATCCAGCGCGGCGGTCCGAGCACGGGCCTACCGACGAAGACGGAGCAAGCGGATCTCTTGCAGGCCGTGTACGGCCGCAACAGCGAAGGTCCGGTGTGCGTGATCGCGGCATCGACGCCCGGCAACTGCTTCACGATGGCGATCGAAGCGGTGCGCCTCGCGACGAAATACATGACGCCCGTCATCCTGCTCACCGACGGCTACCTCGCGAACGGCGCCGAGCCCTGGCGCATCCCCCAGCTCGACGAGCTTCCGAAGTTCGAGGTCAAGTTCCGCACGGATCCAGAGGGTTTCCATCCCTTCCTCCGCGACCCGGAAACGCTCGCGCGAAACTGGGCGATCCCAGGCACCCCGGAGCTCATGCACCGTGTCGGCGGCCTCGAGAAGGACTACGACTCGGGCCACATCTCCTACTCGCCCGAGAACCACGAGCGCATGACCAAGGTGCGCGCCCAGAAGATCGCCGGGATCGCGAACGACATCCCGCCCCTCGGCATCGAGGTCGGCGAGGACAGCGGCAAGCTGCTCGTCCTCGGCTGGGGCTCCACCTACGGCTCCATTCGCGAAGCCGTGCAGCGCTGCCGCGACCGCGGCCTCAGCGTCTCGCACGCACACCTCCGCTACCTGAACCCATTCCCCTCGAACCTCGGCGAGCTCATGAAGCGCTTCGAGCGCGTGCTCGTCCCCGAGCTGAACCTCGGCCAGCTCGTCAAAATGATCCGCAGCACCTACCTCGTCCGCGCGGAAAGCCTCCCCAAGGTCCAAGGCCACCCCTTCAAGATCTCCGAGCTCGAAGAAAAGATCCGCCAGATCCTCGAAAGCTAAGGGTCAATGTCGTCCCGGCGCGTCCCTGCTCTCCTCCCATTCCGGAGCCCCCGCGTGCGAACGGCGTGCGCGGGCGGAACGCCCGCCGAAACGAGCTCCAAGTCTTGGAAGAACAGATCGACGTCGCGATGAGCTGCAATCACCCCCCACAAGAAGCCGGCGAGACCGGCGCTTGGGCCCTCGACGCGAGCCACGGACGCAGCAGCCTCACTGGTTGATCCGAGCTTTCCCTACCCAACAGGTCAGCACCCCATGTCCGAACTAATCAACCCCGCCAAGCTAACAAAAAAAGACTTCGAGACCGACCAGGACGTGCGCTGGTGCCCGGGCTGCGGCGATTACTCGATCCTCGCCAACGTGCAGCGCATGATGCCGGAGCTCGGCATCGCGCGCGAAAACATCGTGTGGGTGAGCGGCATCGGCTGCAGCAGCCGTTTCCCGTACTACATGAACACGTACGGGTTTCACACGATCCACGGTCGCGCACCGGCGATAGCGCTCGGCGTGAAGGTCGCGAACCCCGGGCTCTCCGTCTGGCTCGCGACGGGCGACGGCGACGGCCTCAGCATCGGCGGCAATCACCTGATGCATTGCTTGCGGCGGAACCTCGACATCAAGGTGTTGATGTTCAATAACCGGATCTACGGCCTCACGAAGGGCCAGTACTCGCCGACGAGCGAGCTCGGCAAGGTGACGAAGAGCACCCCGTCCGGCTCCGTGGACCAGCCCGTCGATCCGGCGAGCTTCGCGCTCGGCGTGAACGCAAGCTTCGTCGCCCGCTCCATCGACACGGAGGCGCAGCACCTCGGCGACGTACTGCGCCGCGCCGCGGTCCACGTCGGCACCGCGTTCATCGAGATTTACCAGAACTGCAACGTCTTCAACGACGGCGCCTTCGACGCGTTCACGGACAAGGCGGTTCGCGCCGAGCGTCAGGTCCGTGTCGAGCACGGCAAGCCGCTCGTGTTCGGCGCCAACAATGACAAGGGCCTGCGTCTCGACCCGAAGACCCTCGGCCTCGAGGTCGTGAAGGTGGGCGAAGGCGGCGTCCCGCTCGAGGACGTGCTCGTCCACGACGAGACGAACCCCATGTTCGGCCAGCTCCTGGCGCGCATGCCGTTCCCGGAGTTCCCGGTGGCGGTCGGCGTCCTCCACGCCACCCTGCGCCCCACCTACGACGGCACCCTCCGGGCCCAGCAAAAAGCGGCTCG
>DASUGE010000124.1:0-4416 GCA_036274215.1 Polyangiaceae bacterium
CTCGCGCGTTTCGTGGTCGTCGTCCGCGACGGCCGCGGCGGCTCGGATTTCGCGGAGCGTCGCATCTGCCTCGTGCCTCGCTAGCGAGAGCCCCCCGGTTGCCGCCCTGCGCCCACCGAAAATCAGCAAAAGGATCGACCAATCATGAACATCGAACGCATACAACACATCACCGCCTACGGATCGGGCTGGGTGCTCTGGGTCCTGATCGTGGCCTCGGTCATCGCGCTCGGGATCGTGCTCGAGCGCACGGTCCTGTTCGTGTCGTCATGCGACAACGCGGCGCACCTCCGCCGTGATCTGCGCGGATTCCTCTCGGCGCGCGACGTCGCGGGCGCTCGGCGAAGGCTCGATCGCTCACCGAGCTTCGAGGCGTCGATCGCGCGCGCCGGGCTCGACGCGGAGGGCGTGGGGAGCGCGGAGGAGCGCATCCTCGCCGAGCGTGAGGTGGCGCGCCTGTCCCTCGAGCGGAACCTCGGATTCTTGGGAACGCTCGGCTCGAACGCGCCGTTCGTCGGCCTGCTCGGCACGGTGATCGGCATCGTGCGGGCGTTCCATCGGCTGAGCGAGTCCACGGGCCAGGTGTCGGCGGGCCTACTCGCCGAAATCGGCGAGGCGCTCGTCGCGACGGCGGTGGGCATCCTCGTCGCGCTGCCGGCGATCGCATTTTTCAACCTGTTTCACCGCACCATCAGGGCACGGCTCGGTCATAGCGACGCGCTCGGGCACGAGGTGCTCGCCTACTTGAAGGCCGAGGCTCGTCTCACGCCCTCGGACGCGGAGTGAGCCATGGCCGCCACCGCACAATCGAACGGCGACGAAGAGATCGTCGGCATCAACGTGACGCCCCTCGTGGACGTCGTGCTCGTGCTGCTGGTCGTGCTGATGGTGACCGCCGGGTACATCGCCTCCAAAGCGATTCCGGTCGACCTGCCGAAGGCCGCGACGGGCGAGAGCATCACGAAGACGCTCGCCATC
The DNA here is from genome assembly GCA_036274215.1 of Polyangiaceae bacterium. Lineage (GTDB taxonomy): Bacteria > Myxococcota_A > Polyangia > Polyangiales > Polyangiaceae > PMG-095. The sequence goes on from DASUGE010000124.1 coordinate 979, forward strand.
TCGATCGACCAGGCCGGCAAGCTCTACCTCGACGGACGCGTGACGAACGAGGCGGAACTCCACGTCACCGTGGCGGCGTCCAAGAAAGCTCATCCCGACCTGCGCGCGGTGATTGCCGCCGACGGTCGTGTGCAGCACTCGCGCGTGGTTCAGCTGATCGATCTTTTGAGACAAGAGAATGTCAACGAATTCGCCCTCGACGTACGTCCCGAGGATTTGGCGAAGAGGGATTGAAGCCGCCATGACGCAGCATCCGTTCATCGGCCTGGTCGCGGCGTGCGGTGTCAGTCTGCTTGCTCACGGCATCGCGTACGCGTCGCTCGCGCTGGCGCCGCCGCGGCCGAAGGAGCTCCCGCCGAGCCGCGTCGCGTTTCGCGTGCGCGCGCCCGAGCCGCCACGTCCCCTCCCACCGCCGCCGCCCGCTCCCGAGCCGATTCACACGGAGCCGCCCCCGAAACTCCCCAAAGCGAAGCCGATCCCGAGCTCGCCGCCGCCCGCGCCTGAGCCCGCGCCGGCACCGGTCGATCTTCGCGGCGTGACCCTGACCAACGACACCGGCGGCGGCTCGTTCAGCTCGGTGGTCGGCAACGGCAGCGCGCTCGAAGGTCCGGTCGGTCCCCTTGGCGCCAAAGCGCCACCGGCTCCCAAAGCCTCGGCCCCTGTGCCGGTGGCCGCCGCTCCCGCTCCCGGAATCCCCGAAGTGGCCGCGGCGGATCTCTCGACGCGCCCTGTCCCGCCCGAGCTCACCGCGAAGCTTCGCGACCATTATCCCGCCGCGGCCAAGGCGCGCGGCATCGGAGGCTCCGCGACGGTGCGCGTTCGCATCGAGCCGGACGGCCGAGTGCGGCGCGTCGAGCTGATGACGGAGTCGTTCGAGGGCTTCGGCGAGGCCTGCCGGCGGACACTCGTCGGCTCAGAGTGGTCGGCGCCGCGCGGTCGCGACGGTCGTGCGGTCGCGACGCATATCCGCTACACGTGTCGCTTCGTGGTCGGACCGTGACGAGTCGCCTGGCATCGAGAGCACGTCGCGCGCGCGCGCAGGTCTTCGCCGTCTTGGCGGCCTGGCTCGCTTGCGTCGCGCTGCTCGTGCCTCTCCTTGCCCGGGCAGAGGCGCGCCCTTCGGGGCTCCCGGCCGTGATCAGCGCGGGCGCGTCGGGTCTCGAGCCTGCCGCGATCCAGCGAGCGATCGAAGCCGAACTCCGCGTGCCGCTCGTGATCGATCCGAAGGCCGACCAGCGCGTCGAGATCGTCGTCACGGGGCGCCGCGCGAACGTGACGTACCTGAGCCCCGGGCGCGATCCGGTGACGCGCTCCGTGGATCTTCCGAAAGACGAAGCGCGGGCGCTCGAGACGCTCGCGTACCTGGTCGGTAACCTCGCGCGCGACGAGGCGAGCGAGCTCCTGGCAGAGCTCGCGCCGCCGCCGGATGAAGGCGCGACGGACGTGCCGCCGCCGCCACCACCGCCTCCCCCGCCCGCGGCGACCGGCGCCGAGGCCAAGCCGGCACCGAGCGCCGGAGCGCCGACGCCCCCGCCACCGCCGGCCGGGCCCGCCGCGCCGAAGCTCATCGAGTCGAAGCGCTTCGCCGCGAACTTCTCGCTCTACTACCCGCTGACGGCCCGCAGGCACACCGAGCAATGGAAGCTGAACCTCGAGGCGGGTGTCGCCTATTCGAGAGTCGGTGCGATCAACGGCGCTGCGTTCAATCTCGGGTACTTGCGCGTCGATCAGTCGCTCGACGGCTTCGGCGGCGCGATCTTCTGGACGCGCACGGGCGACGTGCGCGGCATTGCGGGGTCGCTGCTCGTGGCCGAAGGCTATGGCCGGCTGAAGGGCATCGGCTTCGCGACCATCGTCAATCACCGCGAGGGCAACGTCGAAGGCCTGCAGGCCTCGATGCTCGTCGCCATGGCCGGTGACGTGCTCGGCATCGAAGGCGCACCGATCTTGGCCGTGGGGCGCGACATCCAGGGCGTGCAGGGCTCGGCCGGCGTGTCCCTCGGGCGGGACATCCGAGGTGCGCAGCTCGGCGTCGTCTCCGTCGCGCGCGACGTGGTGGGCGTGGAGCTCGGCCTCGTCAACACGGCGCGCGACGTGCAAGGAGCGCAGCTCAGCCTCGTCAACGTAGGTCGGCGCGTGAAGGGCCTTCAGCTCGGTCTCGTCAACGTCGCCGACGAGCTCGACGGCGGAGCAATCGGTCTCGTCAACATCGCAAAAAACGGGCGCTTCCAGCCCGTCACGTGGTTCTCCGGACCCCACGCGAACTTCAACGTAGGCTACCGATGCATCACCGGTCTCACCTACACGCAGGTGGGCGGCGGCATCGACGTTGCGAACGACACGGGCCGCTGGGAGGTCGGCGCGGGCTTGCACCTGCCGTTGCCGTACGGTTTTCATGGCGAAGCCGGCGCCGGCTACGCGCAGATCCACAACATGAAGGGCAGCGACAGCGAGCGCCAAGAGGTCCGCTACGATCTCCGGATAGGTTTCGAGCCGGTCCACGGCATCACTCCCTTCGTGGGGGGGACCCTGACCCAGCGGGTCTACGGCGGCGGCGCCGTCCTCCGCGGCGAGTACGCCGTTGGCGTGTCCTTTCTATAAATATCAATAAAAACAGGTGGTTGGAAAAAATCTCGGGTGCTTTTGAACGGTCGGTGAGGCTCCGGGCACTACTGATGGCCACCTCTGGCCCGCGCAGCACGGGCTCCGACGCGACAAAGCACTACGATGGCGCTCTCACAGCTCGTCACCATGACGGACACGGCTTTCGTGGAGCGCGAAAGGGCGTTGGAGGGCGACTTCGTCGCGCGCCTCACGCTGGGCGATCGCGCGGCCGTGGCGGAGGCGTACGACGCGCACCACGGCGCGGTCCGGGCCTTCGCGAAGCGCCTCGTGGGTGAGACGGCGGCGGCCGAGGACCTCGTGCACGAGGTGTTCGTCGTCCTGCCCCGCGCCATCAAGACCTACCGCGGCGATGCGTCGCTGCGCACGTTCCTGATCTCGGTGGCCGTCAATCACGCGCGGCATCACGTGCGCGCCGCCGCACGCCGCCGCTACGCGATGGAGCGCTACGAGCGCGAGCCCGGCCGTGGCGTGAGCGATCCGGAGCAGCTCACCGGGCAGCACGAGCTCGCTCAGGTGCTCGAGCGCTGCCTCGACGCCTTGCCGCTCGACCAGCGCGTTGCCTTCGTGCTGTGCGAGGTCGAGGAGCGGAGCTCGACCGAGGTCGCGAAGATCGTCGGGGCGCCCGAGGGCACGGTGCGCACCCGGCTGTTCCACGCGAAAAAGAAGCTGCGCAGCTTGCTCGAAGAGGAGGGCGTCCGATGAGCGACGACCTTTTGGCACGAGCGACCCGCGCGCTCCGCGAGGAGACGCACGGTGACGACACCGGCGCGCGCTTCACCCGCTCGCGCATCATGGCGAGCCTGCACGAGGATC
>DASUGE010000125.1:0-7842 GCA_036274215.1 Polyangiaceae bacterium
GCAGGAGTGGTCCCACCCCAGGGCGATGACGCCCGCTGCCGGCGCACCGAGCGCGACGACGGGCAGGTTGTCGCCCATCTCGTCGGGGTCGTCACCGCGCGCGAGGGTGTCGCCGAGGCCGAGCTTGCCGTACTCGTTGCCGCCCCAGCATTTGATCTGTCCGCTGCCCACGACCGCGCACGCGTGGTCTTGCCCGATGCTCAGGTTCGTGATGTCCGCCGTCGTGCCGAGGTCGACGTAGGGCAGGTTGTCGCCCATCTCGCTCGGCTCGTCGCCGCGATACTCCGTATCGCCGAGCCCGAGCTGCCCGGCGAGGTTCGCGCCCCAGCACTTGAGTCGTCCCTTCCCGACGCGGGCGCACGTCGAGTTGTACCCCGCGACGACGCCGTAAGCCGCGACGCTGAGTCCGAGGTCGACCCTCGGCAGCGCGTCGCCCATCTCGCCCGGCTGGTCGCCGCGATTGGCGATGTCGCCGAGTCCGAGCTCGCCGTCGCCGTTGTACCCCCAACATTTCACGCCCAGGTCGAAGAGCGCGCAGAAGTGGGAGGCGCCGCCCGACAGTCCCAAGAGCTTGAGGCTCGCGCCGTAGCTGAGCAAGGGCAGCGCGTCGCCCATCTCGCCCGGCTGGTCGCCGCGGTCGTCCGAAGCGCCGTGTCCGAGCGCGCCGGAGCTGCCGCGGCCCCAGCATTTGACCCCGAAATGGCTGCTGCGAGCGCAGGTCGAGTCCGCGCCTGCGGCGACGGCGTCGACCTCGAATCGGCAGCTCGGCGAGCAGCCGTCTCCGTAGTGGACGTTGCCGTCGTCGCAGTCTTCGTTCCCGTTCCAGACGAAGCCGTCGCCGCAGCTCGCCGCGTCGCAGGTCGTGAGACACCCGTCGTGGTCGTCGAGGTTGCCGTCGTCGCAGCCCTCGCCGGGATCGACGACCCCGTCCCCGCAGACGCCGCCGGCGCCGGCCATGCCCGCGTTCGAGCCCGCGGAGCCACCGAACCCTGAACCCGCGAACGAGCCTGCATTGCCGCCCGTACCGCCGCGACCAGCACCGGCGCTGCCGCCGCGTCCCGCGCTGCCGCCGCGTCCCGCGCCCGTGCCACCTTTGCCGACGTTGCCGGCGCCGCCGCGACCTCCGGTCCCTGCGCCTGCGGTCCCACCGTGAGTGCCCGCGTGGCCGCCCGACTCGCTGCCGAACTCGGTCGCGCCGAGCGGAAGGACTTCCGAGCGTCCGCACGCCACCGCGAGGACGAGGAGCGCTCCCCCGCACGCCCACGTTGAGCCGGTCCGTCGAGCCACCAAGTTACGAAACCGATTAGAGCACACCTGTCGGCCGGGTGTCTCGAGGTCGACGGGCGACGCGGGGACGGAGCGACGGTGCGCCGGGGGCGCGCCTCTCGGCGTTCGCTTTACGGCCACGCGCGCTCGGGGTTAAGCGCCGTTTTTGGCTGGAAGCAAGCCGAAGCCTGCGCGCGTCGCGCTCGGGCCGCGGCGCCCGCGTCGTGCGGTGTCACCTGAGTTTGCACCTCGGGCGCGCGACTTCCCGGGGAAAACGAGCGGTCGTCCGCGAGCCGGGCCTGGTACGCGCGATGCACCTCCGTCGTTCCATGGAACTTAGAGTGTTCAACGATGCGGAGCTCTCGATCGCGCTCGGTGCAGCGCGCGCCGTCGAGCTTCGTCCTTCGCAGGATCAAGATGGCCTGCTCGCGGCCGTGGCGCGCCTGCACGGTGTCGAGCTCGATCCGAAGCAGCTCCCTCAGCCGAGCTTGGCTTACACCGCTCGCGTGTTTCGCGACTCCGCCTCCAAGCGACGTCTCCTCGAGCTCGCGACCGTGCTCACGGTCGACGACTGCGAGATTCCGCCCGTTCCGTCGCCGCGCGTTTCGCTCCTCGCGCGCGCGCTCGGCGAGAGCGATCGCGACGCTCGAGTGCTGCGCGAGCGCGCCGCGTACCAGAAGCTGCTCGCGCGCGTCGACTTCACCCGCCGCATGGCAGCCCGTATGTTCGGCGACGAGTGGCCGTCCGAGCCCCCGCTCGGCGTGCAGAAGCCAGCTCCAGGCCCGCTCGAGGCCCAGGAAAACGCGGCCGTGGCGAAGCGCTATCACGCGCTCGGGCGCCTGCATCCGATGAGCTTCGGCTACGCGCTCTGGAACCATTACCGCGCGAATCATTTCCGGTTTCCGGGCGAGGGCGGCGGCGTGCCCGAGCGGCTCCTGTGGCACGACGTCGGCCACGTCCTCTCGGGTTACGACACCACCCCGGAGGGTGAGATCCAGCAGGCGGCATTTCAATCCGGGCTCGAGCGCGACTTCGGGGTCATGTCCCTCTACCTCGGCATCCTTCAGTTTCAGTTCTTCGGCCGCGTGTCACCGAGGGCCGATGCGCACCCCAAGGAGCTTTGCAACGAGAAGCTCGACCTCGCGCTCGAGCGCGGTTCGGCGTGCCGCGCGGGTATCGGCGAGGGCTGGGATTTCTGGCCCTTGGTCGCGCAGCACCTGAGCGACGTGCGGCGCACGCTCGGGATCGTGCCGATCCGCTGTGGCTGCGCGGCGTAGGTGCGCTCCTATCCCACCAATCAGCGCCGCCGGGGCTGGGGGCTCAGAATCCTCCGTCCGTTCGTCCACTCACGGTCGGTCACCCCATGCACCGAGGCACCATGAAGCGGTATTTACTCGCTAATCTCGCACCGCTCGCCCTGCCGCTCGCGCTGGTTGTCTCCGGCTGCGCCGGCGGGGACGACGACGCGTCCGGCCAGCCCGCCGTGAAGTCCACCGCGGACGCGAAGCGCGCGTACCTCGGCCTCGACGCGTCGATCGACAAGGCGATCGCGCTCGGGTTCGACGGCTTCAACGCTGCGACCAACGCGAACATCGCACCGCAGAGCGCCGATGGGGAGCATGTGGGGACGATGACCGTCAGCGGCCAGGTCGATCAGGGCGCGTCCGCCAACAAGACGATGCATTTGAGCGAAGCACTCGAAGGCTACTCCGACGATGCGCACCTCATCTACGACACGAACCCGGCGTCGCTGCCAGCCATCGAGATGAAGCTCAGCAAGGTGCCGACAGGCACGCTCGACGGGACCCTCAGCGGCTCTTTCACCATGCGCGGGGACCTCGAGGGCAGCGTCACGCTCGAGCTCGCCTTCAGCGGCGAGCTTCAGCCGACTGCCGCCGACGCCACCAAGGTGGAGCGCAAGCCGGGTACGACGCACATCACCGGCACGGCGACGTCCGGGAACGACAGCTACGCAGTCGACGTGACGCGCTGAAGAGCTACAGCGGCCCCCAATGTAGGGCGAAGTGCTCGCGCGTCAGCGCTCGCTGCTCTGAGTTTTATTCATCGCTCTCATAGAGCGATGGCCGAGTCGCCACTTAATCCGTGGCCCTCACGGCCGTGGTCCATCCCGAACCGGAGACTCGCATGCGTTTGAAACTACTCGTTGCAATCGGAATGGTTGGCCTCGGCGCCGTGTCGGCCTGTGGCTCGAGCGACGAGAGCAATGCTCCGGGGAAGGCGAGCGGCGGTCACGCCGGCGCCGCGGGAAGCGGAAGCGGCGCGGCGGGCAAGAGCTCGGGAGGGACGAGCGGCCATGGCGGCAGCGCGGCGTCGGCAGCGGGTGGTGAGGACACGGGCGGCGCCGGCGACTCCGGTAGCTCGAGCGGTGCCAGTGTCGGTGTCGGTGGGACGCGGACGAGCGGCGGCTCCAGCGGAACGACCGGCGGCACCACTGGGACCACGGGCGGTACCGGAGGCACGAGCGACACCGGCGGGAATGCCGGTGTGACGGAGCAGGGGACGGGCGGCACTGCGGCTGCGGCCGGCGACACTTCCGCGACGGGCGGCAGCGAAGCGGGCGGTGCGGCTGGCGACGGCTCCGTTCCCGGCCCGACCTGCAAAGCCTACGGCGAGCTGTGCCTGGGCGGTGCCGAGTGCTGCTCGCAGATCTGTAATCCGAGCACCAACACGTGCGAGTCGTCGATCGTTGCGTGCGGTGGGCCCGGCGCCGGGTGCACCAACGGTACGGATTGCTGCAGCCTCAACTGTAACGGGACGACGTGCGAAGCCGCCGCCTGCGTCTCCGACGGTGACGCTTGCACCAGCGACGGCGAATGCTGCGGCGGCACCTGCGGCGTGGATAACACGTGCGTTCCGCTCAACGGCTACTGTCGCACCTCCGGCAACGATTGCTCGGCCGACGATCAGTGTTGCTCGAAGTCGTGCGTGAGCGGGAAATGCGAGCTCGCCGTTTCTTGGTGCATCCAGCCGGGCGACATCTGCTCGCGCAACGAGGACTGCTGTAGCTCCACCTGCACGAAGGCCGTTGGCGCGAGCGTCGGCCTCTGCGATGCGCCGCCCTCCGGGCCGAGCCGTTGCGGCGGCGTCGACGGCGTCGTGTGCGACGGCTGCAACGACTGCTGCAGCCGCGTGTGCGCGCCCGGACCGACCGCTCGCACCATCTGTCAGCCGGCGAGCGGCTGCCACGTCACGGGCGATCTGTGCCGCAAGGACAGCGACTGCTGCGGCGGTGATCCGGACGCGGACTTGCCGGGTGCCGGCAATGTCACCTGCGAGATCGAGCCCGGCAAGGTGATCGGCATTTGCCGCAACCCGATGTCGTGCAACCCGCAGGGCAACGTCTGCCACTACAAAGACGAAGACTTCATGTGCAACGGCAACGGCTCGAGCGCGCCGGCCAAGTGCTGCAACGGGCTCGGCGCCCAGAGTGACGCCTGCCAGCTCGACGCGCTCGGCGTTCCGCGCTGTTACGCGATCGACGCGTGTCGCGCGGCGGGCGAAACCTGCGCGTCCGTTGCCGATTGCTGCGACGGCGTCCCGTGCGTGCCGGACAGCGCGGGCGTGCTCCGCTGCGCCGACGTGCCGCCGGGAGGGTGCGTCATGTCGGGTGGCTCGTGCACCATCGACGGCGACTGCTGTGTTGGAACTACGTGCATTCGCGCGCCGGGCTCGACGGACGGCGTGTGCAGCACGCCCACGACGGGTACGGGCGGAACCGGCGGCACCGGTGGCACGACGGGCTCCTCGGGAGCCGGCGGCACGACTGCAGGCACGGGTGGCACGACGGGCGGCTCTTCGGGAGCCGGCGGCACGACGGGCGGCACCGGCGGCACCGGTGGGACGACGAGCGGCACCGGCGGCACCGGGGCGACCTGCGCCGCTTACGGACAGTCGTGTACGAGCGCGCCGTGCTGCAACGCGGTGCCCTGCAACGGCGGCATCTGCCGCTACTTCACGCCGTGAGCCTTGACCACGCGCGTCACACGCCGAGATCACCATGACTAGCTTTTCCAAACGAACGACCACGAGCATCCTCGGCAGCCTGGGCGGCGCGCTCTACTTCGTCCTCGCGACCCAGGCGTGCAGCGGCACGCCGACCGTCACCAATCCGAACCGCCCGGGCGAGCTCGATGCGGCAGGAAAGGGCGGGTCAAGCGGAGGCGGCGGTACTTCGCCGGCCGACGGCGGGACGAGCGCGCAGCCCGCCACGGGCGGAACGGGCGGGAATCACGCTTCCGGCGGCTCCGCGGGGACCTCGACGATCATCGTCGGCACTGCCGGCGACGACGGACAGGCCGGGGACACGGGTGAAGCCGGCGCAGCTCCTACCTGCGGCGCCACGGCCGTCAACGCAGCGCCGCCCGTCGTCAACGTGCTCCTCGTCGTCGACAAGTCGAGCAGCATGAACGGAACGGACGAGTTTCCGGAGGGACGCTGGGCGACGCTCGGCGGCGCGCTCGGTACGGCGCTCGGTGAGGCCAAAGCGCGTGTCTCCTTCGGGCTCGAATTCTTCCCGTTTGCCGCAAACCCCGAGGACACGCCGAAGACCTGTGAGACGGCGGCCGGCCTCGACGTGCTCGTCCCGGTCGGCGAGGGAACCGACACGGTTCCGACCATCGTCGATGCGCTCGCCGACTACGAGCCCGCGGGAGGGACGCCGACGGCCGACGCGCTCGCTCACGCGCTCGACTACTTCCAGAACGGCGCCGGAGCGGAGCTCGAAGGCACGAGCTACGTGCTCCTCGCGACGGACGGCGGTCCGGACTGCAACGGCGACCTCACGTGCGACGCCGATAGCTGCACGATCAACCTCGAGAATTCGCAGGCGACCACGGGCTGCGGCGGCAGCTGCTGCGATGCCCAGCTCGATCCGAAGGGGCCGGAGAGCTGCCTCGACGAGTCGCGCACCGTCGCGGCCGTCAAAGCGCTCGCCAAGGCCGGCATCAAGACGTTCGTCGTCGGTATTCCGGGCTCCCAGTTCTTCGCGAGCACGCTCGACAAGATGGCCGTCGCCGGGGAGGAACCGAACGCCGACGGTCCGCCGAGCTACTACGCCGTCACCGCCGCAGACGGCGCGACGGGGCTTGCCGACGTCCTGACTCGCATCACGACGGGGCTCATCACCACCTGTCGCCTCGAGCTCACCTCCACCCCGCCGGACCTCGGGCTCCTCAACGTGCGCATCGACGGTAAGGACGTCCCGCAGGAGGGCGCGGACGGCTGGAGCGTGGACAAGTCGACGAAGCCACCCACCATCGTGCTCGCGGGCGAGACGTGCGACTACATGGAGCAGCACGGCGCCGAAAACGTCCAGATCACGTACGGCTGCCCCACCGTCGTACGCTGAGGCCGACGCGCGAGGGCGCGCTCACTGGCGCACGACGCGCGCCGCGATCGGGATCGAGAACGAGACGGCGTCCGGCTGCGGGCCGAAGTTCGTAGCGCGCGCGATGCCCAGAATGCAGCGGCCGACGGGCTGCGAGGCGACGGCAGCGGGCTCGAGGCCTGCAGATTCGACATGCCCGTCGCGCGCGACGTTGAACTTGACGGACAGTTGCGGTGGACCGCCGGCGCCCGCGGGGCTCTCGGCGAAACAGCGTTGAATGGCGGCGCCTTGTTGCTGGAACGCGCGTCCGAGCGGCGCGCCGCGCGGGGCGGCCTGCGGTTTGGCGGCAGTAGCGCGCGCCGGCGCAGCGGCGGAAGTTCCCGTCGTCGATGCGGCGGGGCGCTGCACCGCGCCCGGCTCCTGCGCCGTGACGGGCTCCGTTGCTCCGGCGAGGTTCGGCGCCGGCGAGCCGACCTCCGGCTCGACGCGCTTCTCGAGCACGAGGAGCTTCTCCGGGCTGCTCGGCGCGGGGCGGACGAGCACGCTGACCAAGGCGGCGACTGCGGCGAGCGCGGCTACGGCGGCGAGGGCCACCATGATCCACATGCTCGACTTCGACGCCTTTTCGGCAGCTGGAGCGGCAGTCGGGGAAGCCGGCGATTTTATCGTGCTCGACTGCGTGCGAACGACGCCCTCGCGCTTCGTGATCACGGTGCGCATCTCGGGCGGCGAAGAGCTCAGGGCAACGTGAGCGGCATCGGGAATATCCTGCGCATCGCGCCAGGAGGCGTCGCGAACGGCGAGCGGCTCGATCCCCAACCGGGCCGGCATCTCGCTCACGAAGTCGTGCGCGATCTCCGTGCTGAAATCCTGAGCCGCATCGCGCTCCAACCAGGTGCTCGCGAGGCGCAGCGCTTCGGCGAAGGACGCCGCGCTCGGAAAGCGGTCGGCGGGCTCTTTGGACAGCGCCTTGGCGATCGCCGCGTCGAACCCCGCGGGCACGTCCGGGCGCAGGGAGGAGACGGGCGGCGGCGTGTGCGTGAGAATGCGCGTGATGGTCTGCGCCGTCTCCCCGCCTTTGAAGGGATGGACGCCGGTCAGGAGCTGATAGAGCAAGACCGCGCACGCGTACTGGTCGCAACGACCGTCGACCGGCTCGCTCTGCAACACCTCGGGCGCGGAGAACGGTAGCGTGCCGCGGAACATGCCCTGCTGCGTCTTGAAGTCGT
>DASUGE010000126.1:0-18634 GCA_036274215.1 Polyangiaceae bacterium
CGGCGGATAGTCGCGGGGGCGCATCCAGGCGATCGCCATCACGAACATGGAGACGAAGCCCACGAGCAACGCGGCCAACGCACCGAACGTTGAGTCGAGGACGATGGCGATGCCGAAGGCAGCCACGGTTACGAACAGCAAGGTGTAGAGGGGGGTTGCTTGTTGACGTCGCATGTAAGGACGTTGATGCACTGGCCGTGCCGCCCTGTGCAGCCTCTCGGCAGCCGGCTTGGGGCCCGATCGATCCCATTCGCGACAAAGTGCCCCGCTACGCGGGAGGGTCGGCACGGCGGCGGCTGAGCTCGATGTTCAGCTCGACGGCATAAAGCAGCATGAGCGCCGAGAAATAGAACCAGAGCTCCAGCACGATGACGCTCTCGAGCACGCCGTAGGTCGAGCTCATGCGGGAGAGGAAGCGCACGTAGAGGGAGTACGCGGCGCTCATCAAGAGCCAGGAGAGGCTGGCCGCGGCCGCACCGGGCATGACGTCGCGCATGCGCAGCGTCTGCTTGTACGGCGCGTAGCGGAAGAGCACGAGCAACGCCAGGAACGCAATCGCCATCAGCACGAGCGACGGCAGAATCACGAGCAGCGTGTCGGCTCGGAGGAGATGCGCGAGTCGGGGCAGGGCAGTGAGCGCCGGGACTACCACCGCGACGCCGACCACCCCCGTGAGCGTGAACGAGAGCGCGATGAGCCGGCGGCCGAAAAAGCTCCGGTGCTGCGGGTTGTCGGAAGCGACGTTGATCGCGTGGACGAGCGCTCCCATGCCGGAAGATGAGCTCCAGAGCACGCCGATGATGCCGACGACGACGCTCACGGTGAGGTCACTCGACGTGCGTGCGACGAACGCGGTGAGACCCTCCTGCACGAGCGTGCGCGCCTGCAGTGGAAGTGTCGCGGTGAGCGAGTCGACGACGCTCTGAATGCTCGCCGGATCGGCGACGAGTCCGTAGATCGAGACCAGCGCGAGCAGCGATGGAAACAGGCCGAGCAGCGCGTAGAAGCTCAGCCCGGCCGCGACGATGTCGACGTCGTGGTCGGACGCGCGGTCGCTGACCCGCTTCACGAGCGCGACGGCCGCCGTGATTCGAGGGAACCGTGTCGAGAGCATCGAGCGCATCCCGCCCGCTATCGTCGCGCTGACCGCCCGCCAGGCGAGCGCGGCATTCTGCCACATGTGGGTCGGAAAAGGCCATCGCAGCAGCGACGAAACGGCGCGTTCCGCGGGTTTTTGAGGTTCACGTATGGCACGTCGTGTGCACGGGGCGTCAGCATCATGACTCGCGTTCATCACGGCACCGGTGCCGACGTCGAATGGATCAACGTTTCCGAAATGCGTCGCTGCCCTATCTGCGGCGGTATGACGGGGTGCAAGACGCAGGCCGAGGGTCACTTTGCCGCCTGCGGCACCGAGCCTTCGGAGTGGCCACTGACCGTCGGTGGTTGGCTGCATCGCGTACTCCGCACGGGCGCGCACGGCGTCGTGCAAGAAGGAGTATCCAGCCGAGCAGCGACCTCTAGCGCTGTCGGCACGATCTCATGAGCTCCGACTCTCGGGCGCCGGAGCGGACGTCCGCTCCGGCGGCGGCTTGTCCAGCGCTCGATTCGGACTGCCGGTGGGACGATGCTCGCGCACTGCGCGGCGAGATCCTCGTGAGCGAGGCGCTCGTCGCGCACGCGGCCGAGCTCGCGGAGACGCACGGCGTGCCGTCGCAAGCGTTCTCGCCCGGACGACTCTGGCAGCGCTTCGAGGCCGTGGAACGCCAGATCAACGAGGCGTACGCGATCTTGACCGACCGCCTCCGGGACGGGAAGGACCCCTCGCCGGCGGAAGAATGGCTGCTCGACAACTCGCACGTCGTTCAGGATCAGATCCGCGAGATCCGCGAGGACTTGCCGCGCGGCTACCGCCACGAGCTGCCGCGCATCGCCTCGGGCGTGATGCGGGGACATCCGCGCGTCTACGCGCTTTGCCTCGACTATTTGAGGCACGCGGACGCGCGCATCGAGCTCGGCTCGCTCGCCGACTACGTTCAATCCTACCAGAGCAAGCGGCCGCTCACGATCGGCGAGCTGTGGGCCGTTCCAATCATGCTCCGGCTCGGCTTGCTGCTCACCGTCGGGGCGCTCGCCGCGTCCGAGGCCCGCTCCGGCGTGCGCGAGCGCGCGGACGCATGGGCCGCGCGGCTTCTGCAGGCGCGCCAGACGGCGCTCGAGCTCAGCGCCGTGCTGGTCGCGCTCGAGCGGAACGAGCCCGACATCGACGGTCCTTTCCTGGTTCAGCTCTCGCGCCGGCTGCGTGAATCGGACGATGCGGCTCTCGGCGTCGCGTTCGATTGGATCGCGATGAAGAGCCAGAAGCTCGGCGCGACTCCCGAGGAGCTCGCGCGCGTGCAGCACCTGCGGCAGGCCGCCGATCAGGTTTCCGTCGGCAACGCGATCACCAGCATGCGCGCGGTTGCTGCGCTCGACTGGAACGGCTTCTTCGAACGCACGAGCGGGGTAGAGGCGCTCTTGCGCCGCGATCCGCTCGGCAGCTACGTCGCCACGGCGAAGACGACGCGCGATCGCTACCGGCACGCGGTCGAAATGCTCGCGCGCCGCAGCACGGCCGACGAGCTCGACGTGGCGCGCGAGGTGCTCGCGCTCGCGGAGGCCTCGCACGCGACCGCGCCGGGCGATCGCCGCCGCGCGCACGTCGGGCACTACCTGGTGGGCGACGGAAGACCCGAGCTCGAAGGGCGCATCGGCTACAAGCCAGCCGCCGGACAGCGGCTCCGCAGGCTCGTCCTCACCCATCCGCACACGAGCTACTTCGGGCCGCAGCTCATCTTCGGCGCGGCCGCGTTACTCCTCACGGTCCAGGCGTTGCTGAAGGCGGGCGCGCCGGATTGGCTTGCTGCCGTGGTCGGCGTCCTCGCCTGCTTGCCGGCGAGCGCCATCGGTCTCGGCTTGACGGAAGCGCTCGTGACGGCCGCGCTCAAGCCGCGGCTCCTCCCGCGCTTGGACTTCGAACGCGGCATCCCGCCCGAGTTCCGCACGCTCGTCGTGGTGCCTTGTCTCATCGACAGCGCCGCGACGCTGGCGACTCTCCTCGCCGAGCTCGAGGTGCGCTCGCTCGCGAACCACGACGAGAACCTGTTCTTCGCGCTGCTCAGCGATTTTCGAGATTCCGAGACGCGAGAGCACGCTGGCGACGCGGATCTGCTCAACGCCGCCATCGCCGGCATCGCCGCGCTGAACGAGCGGCACGGCAAGGGCGAGCAGCGCTACTTCCTGCTCCACCGGCGCCGCAAGAAGAGCGAGACCGAGCGCTGCTACATGGGCTGGGACAGGAAGCGCGGCAAGCTCGAAGAGCTCAATCGCCTGCTGCGCGGCGCGACGGACACCTCGTACTCGTGCGTGACGGCCCCTACCGAGCTGCTCGCGTCGATTCGCTACGTGATCACGCTCGACGCCGATACCGATCTGCCGCGCGAAACCGCACGCGAGCTCGTGGCGATGCTCGCTCACCCGCTGAACGCGGCGGAGCTCGATCCGGAGCGCCAGCGGGTCGTGAGCGGCTACGGCATCATTCAGCCGCGCGTCGGCGCGCTGCCGACGAGCTCGCGGCGCTCGCGCTTTGCCGCCTTGAGCTCCGGTCCGGCAGGGATCGACCCGTACACGACCGCCGTCTCGGACGTGTACCAAGATCTGTTCGGCGAAGGCTCCTACACCGGCAAGGCCATCTACGACGTCGATGCGTTCGCCGGTGCGCTCGCCGGCCGTTCTCCCGAGAGCGCGCTCCTGTCCCACGACCTCTTCGAGAGCTTCTTCGCGCGGTCGGCGCTCGCGACCGACATCGAGCTCCTCGACGAGCTGCCGGCCGCCTACGAGGTGCATGCCGCGCGCCGTCACCGCTGGATCCGCGGCGACTGGCAGCTCGTGCGCTGGCTCTGGCCGCGCGTCCCGGCCGCGACGGGAACCCGGCGCAACGATCTGCGCTTGCTCGACGTTTGGAAGCTCGTCGACAACCTGCGGCGCAGCCTGGTTCCGGTGACCATGGTGCTCACGCTCGTGGTCGGCTGGTTCGCGGGGCAGCGCTTCGCCCCCGTCGTCTCCGCGCTGATCCTCGCCGTGCTCATCGCGCCGCTCGTGGCGCACGCCGTGCTCGCCGTTTCGCGCGAGGCGAGCCGGGTTTCGGGCCAAAGGTTCGCTGGGTTTTGGGGAGGCTTGGGACGCAGTGTGCTGAACGTCGGGGTGGAGGCGGTGTTCCTGCTCGACCAGGCGCTGCTCTCGCTCGATGCGATCGGTACCGCGCTGCACCGACTGATCGTGCGGCGGCGCCTGCTCGAGTGGTTGACGATGCGTCAGAGCGCTGCCGGCGGACGCGTTCGCCTCTCGTCCCGTTTGGTGTTCTCGAGCGGCCTCTCCGTCGCGTGTGCCGTGTTGCTCTGGTTCGTGGCGCGCGGGTCGCTACCCTGGGCCGCGCCCCTGCTCGCGGGCTGGGCCCTCGCGCCGGCGCTGGCGCTCTGGCTGAGTGCGCCGTTGCCGGAGCCGCGGCGTGAGGTGAGCGCGGAAGACACGGTCGCGTTCCGGCTGCTCGCGCGCAAGACGTTTCGCTTCTTCGATCACTTCGTCACCGAGCGCGACCATTACCTGCCGCCCGACAACTTTCAGGCCGAGCCGCGCGCCGTCGTCGCCCACCGCACGAGCCCGACCAACATCGGCCTCTATCTGCTCTCGCTGCTCGCCGCGCACGATTTCGGCATCTTGACGCTGCGCGAAGCGTGCGCGCGTCTGCATCGGACGCTCGATACGCTCGACCGACTGCCGCGCCGCGAGGGCCACCTCCTCAACTGGTACGACACGCTGACGCTCGCGCCGCTCGCGCCCGAGTACGTCTCGACCGTCGATAGCGGCAATCTCGCCGCCTACCTCTGGACCTGGGGGAGCGCCGCGCACGAGCTCCGGCGCGGCCCCTTGCTCGGTGTCGAGCCCTTCCTTGCGGTGGCCGATGCGCTGTCGCTCGCGGGCGCCGCGGAACGCGCCGCGGGTGGCACCAGTCTCGCCGCCCGCCTCGCGACGCTCGAATCGAAGGTGCGCGGCGCAGCGGAGGTCAAGCCCGCCGATCTCGTGCGCGGCGCCGGAACTCTCGGCAGCTTCCGCGACGCCGTGCGCGAGCTGTTCGGGGCCGTCGATGCGGATCGCACGGAGACGCGCTACTGGCTCGCCGAGGCCGAGCGCACGGCGCGCGAGACGCTCGCCGAGCTCGGGCGTGTCGCGCCGTACTTGTCGCTGCTCACGGAGACGGAGCCCGTGCTCGACTCGAGTGGTGGCCCGTCGTGGTCGCGCCTCAGGCAGAAGCTGTCGGCGCCTGCCACGCTCGAGGAGCTCGTCGCCGCGCTCGAGCGGGCGCTCCCGTTGCTCGACGATCTGGACGACGCCGGGGCGCACGCGCACGACGCCCGTCCGACCAGCGGGTCCCGCGTCGCCTCCGACTTCCGCGACGCGGTTCAGCGCGGTCTCGACGAGTGCCGGCGCGTGCTCGCGGAGCTCGAGCGCGCCGGCGAGCGTTGCGGAGCCCTCGCCGACGGGATGCGCTTCGGCTTCCTCTACGACGAGGGCCGCGAGCTATTCGCGATCGGCTACAACGTGAGCAACTCGCGCTGCGACGGCTCGCACTACGATCTGCTCGCCTCGGAGGCGCGCCTCTCGAGCCTGGTCGCCATCGCGAAGGGCGATGCCCCGCAGAAGCACTGGTTCCGGCTCAGTCGGCCGCGCACGCGGCTCGCCGCCGCGCATTCGCTGCTCTCGTGGAGCGGCTCGATGTTCGAGTACTTGATGCCGCTGCTCGTCACCGAGAGCCGTCCGCACACGCTGCTCTCGGAGGCGACGGAAGGCGCCGTCCGTCGCCAGCGCGCCTACGGCGGTCAGCAGCACGTCCCCTGGGGCATCTCCGAGTCCGCTTACAACGTGATGGACCTCGAGATGACGTACCAGTACCGCGCGTTCGGCGTGCCGGGCCTCGGGCTCAAGGCGGGCCTCGCCGAGGATCTGGTCGTCGCGCCCTACGCCACGGCGCTGGCGGCGCTCGTCGATCCGGGCGCCGCAGCGAAGAACCTGCGCGCGCTCGCCAAGGAAGGGCTCGAAGGCAACTACGGCTTCTTCGAGGCTATCGACTACTCGCCCGGTCGGCTCCCCCCCGGACGGCGCGGCGTCGTCGTCCGCTCGTTCATGGCGCACCACCTCGGGATGACGCTCGTCGCGCTCGACAACGTGCTCCACGACCGCTGCATGCAGCGGCGCTTCCACGCCGATCCGCGCATCAAGGCGAGCGAGCTCCTGCTCGAGGAGCGCGTACCGACGGGAGCGCCGCTCCTGAACGTGCCCGAGGCGGCACTCGCGGCGCCGATTCGTCATCCCCCCGATCTCGACGCGAGCGAGCATCTCGTGCTTCAGGCGGATATGCCGCCGCGCGTCCACTTGCTCGGCCACGGCGCGCTCTCCACCCTGATGTCGAGCACCGGGGCCGGCGTTCTCAATTGGAAAGGCATGGACATCAATCGCTTCCGCGAGGATGCCGTGTTCGATCCGGGCGGGATCTACGCCTACCTCCGCGTGGAGGGCGGCGACAAGGTGTGGTCCGCGGGCTACTACCCGACGCGCCGGCGCGCCGATCACTACGACATTGCCTTCTACGTCGACCGTGTCGAGCTCCGCCGGCGCGACGGCGACATCGAGATCAACACGGAGATCGTCCCCTCGGCGGAGCACGCGGCCGAGGTTCGGCGTTACACGCTCCGCAACCACGGTGACGAGGTCATCGACCTCGAGCTCACGACGTATACCGAGCTCGCGCTCGCCGCACGCGCCGCCGACGTGGCGCATCGCACGTTCAGCACGATGTTCATCGAGACCGAGGCGCTCCCGGAGCAAGGCGCGCTGCTCGCTCACCGCCGGCCGCGCTCGCCCGAAGAGCCCGGGGTGTGGGTCGCGCAGGTGCTGACGCCCGAGGACGACGGAGCGTTCGATTTCGACTTCGACACGTCGCGTGAAGCATTCGTCGGCCGCGGGGGGACCCTCGAGCGACCGCTTGCGCTCGTCGGCCAGCACCCGGGTCTCGGCCGTCACAGCGGCGCCGTGCTCGACCCCGCGCTCGTGCTGCAGCGCCGGGTGCGCCTTGCCCCCGGCAGCGGAGTCCGCGTCTCGCTCACGACCCTGATGGCCGAAACGCGCGAGGAGGTGCTGCACCTGATCGCGGTGTACGCGACCGCCCAGACGATCCCGCGCGCCTTCGAGCTCGCGTTGGCGGACGCGCGCGTCGAGCTCCGGCACCTCGGGGTGACGGCCGTCGAGGCGCACCGTTTCCAGCGCCTGCTCTCCGCCATCGTCTTTCCGAGGCCGGGGCTACGCGCTCCGGTCGACCCGCTCGCCTTCGCCGGCAGCGGCAAGCGGGCGCTCTGGGCTCGCGGCATCTCCGGCGATCTACCGATCGTCGCGCTCCTGTTCGATCACCCGGAGTTCGATGACCTCCTGCGCGAGCTTTTGCTCGCTCAGGACTATTTCCGCGTCAACGGCGTGCCTGTCGATCTCGTGATTCTGAACGAGGAGCCGGGCGGCTATTTGCAGCCGAACCACGAGCACGCCCTCGACGTCATCCGTTCGGTTCATGCCGAAGGACGCTTGGATCAGCCGGGCGGCATCTTCCTGCGCCGCGCCGACCAAATCCCGCACGGAGAGCGGCAGCTCCTGCTCTCGATGGCCCGCGTCGTGCTCTCCGCAACGGCCGGCTCGCTCGCGCGACAGCTCAAGCGACAGACCCCCGAGCACAAGCTGCCGCCACCGCTCGTTCCGGCGCAGCGCCCGCGTCCGCGCTACGTGCCCGCGCTCGAGCGGGGGGAGCTCGTTTTCGACAACGGTCTCGGTGGGTTCAGCGCCGACGGGCGCGAGTACGTCGTGCTCGTCGATCCGGGAACGCACACGCCCGCGCCCTGGTGCAACGTGATGGCGAACCCGCAGTTCGGGAGCATCGTCTCCGAGAGCGGCTCGTGCTTCAGCTGGGCCGACAACAGCCAGCGGCAGCGCCTCACTCCCTGGAGCAACGATCCGCTGCTCGATCCGTCGGGTGAGGTCGTCTACCTGCGTGACGACGACGACGGCGGCGTGTGGTCCGCGACCCCCAGCCCGAGCGGGGGACTCGCGAGCTACCGCGTCGCTCACGGTCAGGGCTACACGCGCTTCGTTCACGTCCGCGGCGAGCTCCACCACGAGCTCACGATCTTCGTGAGCACGCGCGACAAGCTTCGTTTCCAGCGCCTGCGGCTCGAAAACCGCGGCAAAACCCGCCGCCGGCTGTCCGTATACGGGGTCGTCGAGTGGGTGCTCGGCGGGAGCCGAGAGAGCAGCGCGCTCTCCGTGTGCACCAGCTTCGAGGCGGGAGCGCGCGCGATCTTCGCGACGAATCCGTTCGCGCCCGCGCCGGGGGCCACGGCGTTCCTCGCGAGCACGCTGCCGATCCAGAGCTTCACCGCCGACCGCGGGGAGTTCTTCGGCATGCCCGGCTCTCGCCGCTGGCCGGCGGGGCTGAAGCGCACGAAGCTCTCGGGGCGTGCCGGCGCCGGTCTCGATCCGTTGGGCGCGCTCGAGACGAGCATTGCGCTGGAGCCCGGCGAGTCGCGTGAGGTCACTTTTCTCCTCGGCCACGCCCCGAGTCGCGAGGAGGCCGTCTCGATCGCTCACCGCTATCCCGACGCGGACGCCGTCGCCGCCGCCCTCCGCGAGGTCGACGCGCAATGGGACGAGCTATGCGGCAAGATCAGCGTGAAGACTCCCGACCGCTCGCTCGACATCCTGACGAACCGTTGGGTTCTCTATCAGGCGCTCAGCTGCCGCGTCTGGGCTCGTTCGGGCTTCTATCAATCGAGCGGCGCGTACGGCTTTCGTGACCAGCTGCAGGACGTGCTCTGCCTCCTGCACTCCGCGCCGCACGTGGCGCGCGAGCACCTGCTGCGTGCGGCCGCTCGTCAATTCCTCGAGGGCGACGTGCAGCATTGGTGGCATCCGGAGGCGGGTGACGGCGTGCGCACGCACTGCTCGGACGACCGCGTCTGGCTGCCCTTTGCCGTGAACGAGTACGTTCAGGTCACGGGCGATCGAGCCGTCCTCGACGAGATGGTGCCGTTCTTGACGGAGCGCGTCCTCGGTCCGACGGAGCACGATCTCTATAGCGTCCCGCAGACGACCACCGAAACCGCTCCACTCTACGAGCATTGTGCGCGCGCGCTGGACTGCTCACTCGAGGTGGGCGCCCACGGTCTGCCGAAGATCGGCAGCTGCGACTGGAACGACGGCATGAATCGCGTGGGCGCCGGGGGGCAAGGGGAGAGCGTCTGGCTCGCTTGGTTCCTTGCGCGCACCCTCGACGACTTCGCTCCGACGGCGGTCGGCCGGAAAGACCACGCACGCGCCGAGCGCTGGCGTGACCACGCGCGGCGCGTCGTCGCGGCGGCCGAGCAAAATGCCTGGGACGGCAACTGGTACCGCCGGGCCTACTTCGACGACGGCACCCCGGTCGGTACCGCGGGCGCTCCGGAGTGCGCCATCGACGCCATCGCGCAGTCATGGGCCGTCCTCGCCAAGACCGCCGATAAGACGCGCGCCGCCCGAGCCGTGTTTGCGTCGGGGGACATGCTGATTGACGACGAGTGCCGCACGATGCAGCTCCTCGCGCCGCCCTTCGGTCAGGGCGGGCCCGATCCCGGCTACATCGCCGCGTACCCGCCGGGCGTGCGCGAGAACGGCGGTCAGTACACGCACGGGGTGCTCTTCACGCTGCGCGCTCTGTGCGAGCTCGGCGAACGCGCCCGCGCCGCTCACCTGCTCGAGGTGCTCAATCCCATCGCGCACGCGGTGACGCCGGCCGACGTCGCGCGCTACCGTGTCGAGCCGTACGTCGTCGCGGCGGACGTGTGCTCCGCGCCGCCACACCGCGGGCGCGGCGGTTGGACCTGGTACACGGGCTCGGCCGGATGGTTCTATCGCATCGTGCTCGAGAACATTCTCGGCCTGAAGAAGCGTGGAGACACGCTGGTGTTCGCCCCCTGCATTCCGCCCGAGTGGCCCGGCTTCGAGCTCACCTATCGTTACGGTCGCTCCGCCCTGCACGTCACCGTCCAGAGCGCAGGCGGCACCGCGACTGGGGCGGGGGTTCGCCTGGACGGTCGACCCTGCCCGAACGCCACGGTCCCGTTGGTTGACGACGGCCGCACGCACGAGGTCGTGCTCACGTTCGGTGAGCGGCGCCTAAAGTCTACAGCGTGACACTTTGCCTCGCAGGACGCCGGGCCGTGTGCCTGTGAAAGCGCAAGGCGCTGGCACGACCGGTGCAAGTGACGCGCGTGCGCAGACGAGGGGGCTCGTCTCCCCAACAAGAAAAGGACCTTCACGATGAACTGGGAGCAGATTGCGGGCCAATGGCGCCAGGCCAAAGGAACCGTGCGCGCCAAATGGGCGAAGCTGACGGACGACGACATGGAGGCGATAGCCGGTCGCAAAGACGTGCTGATCGGGCGCCTGCAGCAGCGGTACGGGCATCATCGGGAAGACGCCGAACGCGAGGTGGACGAATTCCTGCAACGTCTGTAGCCGGGCGGGCGGCGCGAGCGACGACCCTCATGGCAGGCGCGGCCCTGCTCACGAGCGGCATCGTGTTGCTCGTTCGTGCCGTCAGCCGACGGCTCGCGGGACGCCGCGGCGACGTTCCGGGCGAGGCGCGGGATCGAGAGCCCGTGCCGCCCAGTGATCCCGTCGACGAAGCGTCTTGGGAATCTTTCCCGGCGAGCGACGCGCCCGCGCGCACGACGCCGCTACGCTGAGCGACGCGCCGCGCGCGCCGTTACGACTTCCATTTGAACGTCAGGTGTGCGCCGGCGCCGAACCACGTGAACGCCTGCGCCGAGTTGTCGCCGGCGATGCCGGAGAACAACGCGTGAATGCCCACGTCCACGGGCAGCACCGTCAGATCGAGCGCCCCGCCGAAGTCATAGGCGAGTGACGTCTGCGACTCCGTCCGACCCGCGTGCCCGAGACCGGCGTGCGCAAACACGCTCGGCTGGAGGATGAAGTCTATGCCCACGCGTCCGCCGGCGAACCCGCGAAAATCCGTGGGTCCGCCCGTGCCGAAGTCGTGATAGCTGAGCCCGAGCTCGGGGGTGAGCGAGAGGAAGATGATCTCCCACGAGTGACCGAGCCGGAGCCCGCCGCCCCAGCCCGTATCATCGCCCGAGTCCGTCCGCCAAACGGCGTCGGCGTCGATGGAGATGCGCTCGTGATCCGCTTTCGCGGGCCGGCTCGTGAAGAGCGTCATGCAGAGGGCCGAGGAGAAAAGAATGCCGGTGCGGGCAACGGAAGAGCGGGTTTTCATCGGGCGCTGACCTCATGGGGCGGGGCGGAACGCCGCGCCGGGATCGAGTGGTCTTCCTTACCAGAAACGAGAGACTCGGCGATGCGCCGTGCTCCGGCGCTGGCGAGCGTGAGGACGAGCGTTCGGAGTGCTTCGCCCACGACGGACTTCTGTGCGGAGGGACGCGCTCGCTCGAAAGAAATCTTCCGCGGTTTGCGCGCGGCCGACACGATCCAGACGACGCCACCCACGACGACTGCCGCTACCAGCGCCGGCTTCAACACGGAGAGCGCCTGCTCCATTCCGGCTTTACCCACGAGTGTCACCTCGTGCACGCCCTCGTGGAGCGCTCGCTCGGCACGAGCTACCTCCTGCTTGGCCCTGTCGATGTCGTTGGACTTCGACGGTGGTTCGGAAGTGTCTACGTTCATGTCGAGTCTCCTCTGTCCTGGTCATGAGTCGGGGAAACGCCCGCGCGCAGCCGTCGAATGCCGAGCCACGCCACGATGGCGCCGGACGCTGCTAACGCTGCTGAAATCCCGAGGGACACCCCGACGGGCGTGAAGTCGGACCCCAGCACGCTGCCTGCGCCCCGACCGACGACGAGCGGCGAGAGCGCGAAGATCACCAGGCAGAGCGCTACGAAAAGGCCTGCCATGGCGGCGCCGACACCGAGCAGCAGTGCGCCGATGAGCTCGGCACGCGCGCGGAGGGCGAACAGTTTCGCCTCGGCGCGCGCGAGCGCTACGGCACTTTTGAGGACGTTCTCGGATGCCAGAATGGCGTCGTGCGCCAACGTCTGCTGCGCGGGGGCATTCATCGTTCTCGAGGAGGATGCAGTCTCCGTACCAGTCGCGAAATGCGCCACGGGGGTCGTTGGTCCGAGGCTTGCACAGCACCGTTCGTCCCCAACCGACGAGGTAACAATCATGCAAAACGTTCGGAACATCCTGCTTTCGATTGGTGCGGCCGTGGCCGGTACCAAGCTGGTTCGAACCATCTCGGATCTCGAGATGGACGACGTCCTCGCGCCGGTCGGCCTCGCACGCCGACGCTCGCACGTCGCCGCCGACCTCGCGCTGCTCACGACCGGCATGCTGGTGGGCGGAGCGGTCGCCCTCATCTTCGCTCCGATGAGCGGACGCGAGACGCGCCAGCGCCTGTCCCGGAAGGCCGACGAGCTCGGCGGAGCCGCGGCCAACAAGCTGCGCGAGCTCAAGGACGAGGTGCGCCCGCGCCTCGGCAACGCCGCGCACATGGGCGAGCACACGCATCAATGAGCATTCCTGCCCGGGCCGGAACGTGAGGCAGATTGCCGCGCGTTCCGGTCCGGAGCTCTCGTATTTTCAGCGCCCGCGGGGGCGCGAGGGGTCTTTGCGGGGCGTCGCTGGCGCGCTACGTTCCCGCTACTATGGCGGCCCCCCGCAAGCGCGTGCTTATCGTGGACGACGACGAGGATCTGCGTGACGTCATGCAGGACGTCATCATGGGCCTAGGGCACGAGGCGCTCCAGGCCTCCAACGCCGACGATGCGGTCGCGCTTGCGTCGCTGGGCGACATCGACGTGGCCCTCATCGACCTCGGCCTCCCGCTCGTGGACGGCTTCGAGGTCGCCCGTCGCCTGCGAGCGACCGAGCGGGCCGCGAGCACCCGCCTGGTGGCGCTCACCGGCTACAGCGACGCGCAGAGCCGGAAGACCGCCGAGGAGGCGGGCTTCGACGACTACCTCGTCAAGCCCGTGGGGCCGGACGCCATCGTCGCGCTCGTGAGCCCGGCATCCGCGTGACGCGCTGAACGAACGCCGCCGGCGGGCACGCGGCGTGCATCGATCCCGTCGATGAGCGCGGTGCACACCGTTGCGCCGGTGTGGGCCTGGGTTGGTTTCGTGAGCGGGGTGGTTGCCCTCCTCGCCCTCGATCTCGGGCTCTTTCATCGAAAAAGCACGCAGGTCTCCGTTGGCGAGGCTGCGGTCTGGAGCGCGGTGTGGGTCGCGCTGTCGGCGTGCTTCGGCGGCTGGGTCGCGCTCACCTACGGGGCGCACCGCGGGGTCGAGTTCGCCGCCGGCTACGTGCTCGAGAAAGCGCTCGCCGTCGATAACCTATTCGTGATCGCGCTCCTGTTCGACCACTTTCGCGTGCCGGCGCGCTACCAACATCGCGTTCTCTACTGGGGGATCCTCGGCGCGCTCGTCACCCGCGGCATCTTCATCTGGCTCGGCGCCACCCTCATCGCCAAGTTTTCCTGGGTGCTCTACGGATTCGGGGCGCTGCTCGTGGTGGCCGGGGCGCACGTCGCGCTGCAGCAGGAGGAAAAGGAGCGACCCGAGGGGCTCATCGTCCGCTGGGTGCGCAAGCTCCTGCCTGTCACCAAGCACCTCCGGGGCCCCGCGTTTTGGGTCGTCGAGCGTAGCCGTCTCAGGGCGACGCCCCTGGTGCTCGCCCTCGTGACGATCGAGGTGAGCGACGTGGTCTTTGCCGTCGATTCGATTCCGGCGGTCTTCGCGGTCACGCGTGACCCCTTCATCGTCTTTACGTCGAACATCTGCGCGGTGCTCGGCATGCGCTCGCTCTATTTCCTACTGGCCCACGTGATCGATCGCTTTCGGTACCTCAAGTTCGGGCTCGCCGCCGTGCTCTGCTTCGTGGGCGCGCGTCTCCTCCTCCACCGCGTGCTCGACATACCGACCTTGGTGTCCCTGGCGGTGATTGTCGTGCTCGTGGGCAGCGCGATGCTCGTATCGTGGCTGGAAACCGCGCTCAAAGTACGTCGCCGCCCCGCGCCCCCGCCTCGTCGTGGCATCCGTCCACACCGAAGCGGTTTCAGGTCGAATCCGTAGGCGCCGCAGGCTGGCATCGGTTTTGCGATAGCGGGTGTGGGGCGCTCAACACGGCGCCCCGTCGAGAGCGCGCGAAGGCCCACCGGAAGACGGCCTTTTGCACCCTCGTCGGGCGCCGTGTGGCCCCCCGCCTATTTGTCAGAAGGAGTCCGTCATGAAGTCAGCCCACCTGCTCTCACTCGCCGCGGCGCTGGCCGTGAGCACTGCGTTCGTTCCCCAAGCCCAGGCGCAGCAACGCGTGGACACCGTGGAATACACGGGACCTGATCGCGGGCTGTTGAAGGGCGGCATCTGGACGCTTGGTCTCTCGTACGCGCCGGCCCTCGTCGTCGGTATCGCGAGCCCGCTCCCCGAGGATCGCTACCTGCTCGCACCAGTTGCCTGCCCTTGGCTCGACTTTGCGAAGCGTGACTGCACGTCGTGCGCGCACGAAGGCTGGAACAAGGCGCTGCTCGTCACCGACGGCCTCATTCAAGGGGTCGGCGCGCTCGAGATCCTGGGCTCGTTCATGTTCGTCGAGCACAGCACGAGCACGCGCACGGTAAGCTATTCGAAGAAGCACAAGCCTCTCGCGCTTCACATCGTGCCGCGCTTCATGGGCAGCTACGGTTTGACGGCGATCGGTAAGTTCTGACGCGCGCGCCGGGTCGGGGGGCCCGGCTCGGCAGCACGTCCAGAGCGCGACGCTAGGCCCGCTGCGGATGCAGCACCACGTTGAGCAACGTGGCGCGCAGGTCGTCGAGAGCGAACGGTTTCCGAAACACCGCCACCGCGCCGAGCGAAGCGGCGGTCTGCACGACGTGCTCGTCCTCGCAGCCCGTCATGACGAGCACGGGCACGCGAGGCGGTGGCCGATGCAGCGCCGTCAGCACGTCGACGCCGCTGAACCCCGGCATCATCAGATCCATCAAGATCACATCGTAGATGGGTCGGTCGGATGCCTGACTTTCGGCCGACGCCAACGCATCGAGGAGCTCGTTGCCATCGGCCGCTTCGTCGACGTCGTAGCCGTCCTCGCTGAGCGCGCTCGCGAGCTCTTCGCGGAGATCGGTATCGTCGTCGGCAATCAACACTCGAGGCGCGGTCATCCGATGAAGGATAAAGCACGCCATGTGCCAGCGCGCGCATGCGAGTCTCGGGCGTGTAGGGCGCGTCGCCATGACTCGGTGTGGCAGGGTGGCCCGCCCAGTCGTGTCGCTTACGGTGCTAAAAGGTGAGCGGATGTGTGCAACGGTCCTCCTCGGCGATCACGCCGGGGACCGTGAATCGAAGCGGCTCCGTGCTGCCGCTTCCCATGTGGACCGTGTACTCGCCGGCCTCGAGCGTCCGCTCCACATCGCAGGTCATGACGGGGGTTCCGCCACAATCGCCCGTGCAGGCCGCGCCCTCGGTGACGTTCACACAGAAGAAACCGTTGACGTAGAAGTCGGTGGGCGAGCCGATGGTATTGCAGTCCGCGCTCGCGAGCTCCGTGCAGCTGCTCGACAAGCAGCCCTGGGCCTGGATGGTGAAGCGCATCGGCATCCCTTCGGCGAGCTCGTGGCCGCCGCCGCGCGGAGTGCCGACGACGCACAGTTGGCCCTCTTGCAGCGTGCAGTCCTCGCGCACGTTGCTCGGCTCGCCGCCGCCGCCGCCGCCGAGCTCGCCGCCGAACCCCGACGTCGTCCCCGCGCCGCCGGTCATTCCAAAAGCTCCCGCGCCGCTCGCGCCGCCGGTCGTCGGATTGCCGCCCTCGGCGCCGCCCGCCCCGCTCGAGATCATGCCGGCGCGTCCACCGCCGGTGCTCAGCGACCCGCCGCGCCCGCCGAACGCGCAGCCCAAGTCGCAGCTGACGCCGCCCGTCGGCGTGCAGACGCATTCGTCACACGAACCGAAGCTCTCGCCGAGCTCGTGGCGCTCGCCGTTGTACTCGCATCCCGACGTCGCATTCCCGGCGCGTCCGCTCGTCGCGCCTGCGCCGCTGCCGTCGCTCCCTCCGCTGCTGCCCGCCGAGCCGCCGCTCGACACCCCTGCGCTCGCGCTCGTGCCACCACTGCTCGTTTCGCCGTCGCTCTTCCCCGCGCAACCAACGAGCTCGAGCCACGCCAGCGCGGGCACGAGCAGAGGCACGCTCCGACGAAGAAGACGTCGCTCATCGCCGCCACGCTGCCGCGACCACCACCAACTCACACCGTGAAAGATAGCTCCATCGCCGGCGCCGCTCGCCGGCCGCGCTTGCCGCCGGAAATGATCAGGTGCGACCGACACGGGAATGTCTGCGAATAAGCTTGAGGCCGCGCACTGCCGTCGAAAAATTACAGGCCTGCAGTGGAACCGGTCCCGTGGCGCAGGTTTTACTCAAGCCGGCCCATGCGGTTTCCCACACCGTCAACGGCTCGTTTTGAAAGTGGAATGTTTGCGCGCGGCCGCTGGCCGAAGTAAGCGCCGCTCTCCCTCGCGGCAATCGGTGGAATACTGTGCTGCCCGCCGGCCGCATCCCCCTCGAGGTTCCCAATGAAACTTTCCAACTTGGTCTCGTTTGCCTGCCTGACTGCTCTCGCCGCAACGGCAAGTTGCTCGCAGGAGGGGCTCGACAACGTGAACACGAGCGGGAAGGGCTCTGGTGCGACGAGCGGCACCGGCATGACGTCGATGGGCGGCAGCTCCGGTGCTACGGCGACGATGGGCGGCAGCGCGGGCATGGCGACGATGGGCGGTAGCTCGGGCGCCGCGACGATGGGCGGTAGCTCGGGCGCCGCGACGATGGGCGGCAGCTCGGGCGCCGCGACGATGGGCGGCAGCTCGGGCGCCGCGACGATGGGTGGCAGCTCGGGCGCGGCGACGATGGGCGGCAGCTCGGGCGCCGGGACGATGGGCGGCAGCTCGGGCGCGGAGACGATGGGCGGCAGCGCCGGCATCTCGGCGGGCGGGATGCCGGCGGGCGGTATGGCCGGCACCGGTATGGCCGGCATGGGCATGGCTGGGAGTGGGGGCCTCACCCCCGAAGACATCGTGCCAGGCTTGAACGGTTTCTACTGGGAGGGCACGTGCTCCGGAGATCCCTCGGTCACGCAAGCGACCGGTCACAACTGCCCGATGACCGGCACGCTCACGTCGGCGCCTGCGAACGGCGTCAACAGTGAGAAAACTCTCATGGTGAAGGGGACCAGTGGGATGGTCTACACCATCAACATCGAGGTGCGCGGCGTGATCGGCACTCGCTGTTACACGGGTGGCACGCGCGCTTCGAACGCAGGCCTCAGCGAAGATGGGAACAACAACTGGTGGTACGTAGGCGGGTCGTACGCGAACCCCACCGGTTGGTGGAACACCTACGAGCTCCACGTGAGCCCCTCGACGGGCGACGCGTCGGGCGACGTTTACTACTTCAACGGCTCCGGCGTTCAGGGCGGCAACGACTGCGAGCGGGAAGCCACCTATCTCGTCAAGTACAACGCGAGCTTCAAGGCCAAGGGCGGCGGCACGCTCTCGTTCAAGATCCACGATCAGAACGGGAAGGGACAGCAGAACTGCGGCAAGGAAACGGATCCCAACGCGCCTTGCACTCCGCGCACGGTCGACCTGACGGGGATGGCCGCCACGCCGCCCAACTTCAAGCAGCCGCCCACCAACCCGCTCGAGAAGACGTATTACCCGCAGTGGATGGTGATCGCGGTGACCTCGATCACGAGTCCGTAGTCAGTCCCCTCGTTACTGACCGGTCATCCGTCATCCATCACCGATCGACTCGGTGGCACCTCGTTCACTGCGACATGACACCGTGTTAGGAGACCCACTCATGTCATCGCGTCCGCAGCGGTTCACGGCCTGCCTTCGCGCCTTGGCCGGCTTGTCACTGGCGACGGTCCTGCTCTTTCCGAGCCACGCCCGGGCGGAGAAGGTGCTCCTCAAGGACAAGGATTGGGAGGTGTACACGGACGGTCGCATGGGCGCCTTCGCCAGCTACGTGATCGGCGATGGGGCTCCCGTCGCTACCAAGATGATCACGCTGCCGGATGGCAGCGTCGTGCCGGAGGTCATCAACGGCGGCCAGTGGCCGATGACGGTGAAGAACGACACGCCGGACGGCCAAGGCAAGGTCGACATGATGCGCATCCGGAGCGGGTTCGTCGGGAACGTGCTCGGCTTCGGCGTGCGCAACCAGATCATTCCGGACCTCAAGGCCTCGGCCTACGTTCAAATCTGGGCCTTCGTCGAGAGCGACAGCA
This sequence comes from Polyangiaceae bacterium, assembly GCA_036274215.1. GTDB lineage: Bacteria > Myxococcota_A > Polyangia > Polyangiales > Polyangiaceae > PMG-095. The sequence continues at coordinate 18,431 of DASUGE010000126.1, forward strand.
GGGATAAGGGCCGTCCGAATCCTGCCGACCTTCGACAGGGGTACGCCAAGGTCGAGGGGTCGTGGGGCAGCGTCATCGCCGGCAGGACCAGGACGTTGTTCTCGCGCGGGGCGACGGACATCAACGCGATGTACGCCCACCGCTGGGGCGTCGGCTTCCCGAATGCCATCGACTCGAAGGGTCCCACTCAGGGCATGGTCGGGT